>NZ_JBQHSE010000027.1:0-45503 GCF_052066395.1 Bariatricus sp. HCP28S3_A4
GTTGGCAAATCCGCTCATCAATCCGAAGACGTGATGCGGACTGAACTAAAGTAAGGAAGAGTGTGAGCCAGCTGCCAAGAAAAGCCGCTATTGTTTGTACTGTACCCGTACCGTAAACCGACACAGGTAGGTGAGGAGAGAATCCTAAGGCCGACGGGAGAAGCATTGTTAAGGAACTCGGCAAAATGACTCCGTAACTTCGGGAGAAGGAGTGCCAGTGAGAGCTGGCCGCAGAGAATTGGCCCAAGCAACTGTTTAGCAAAAACACAGGTCTATGCAAAACCGAAAGGTGAGGTATATGGGCTGACGCCTGCCCGGTGCTGGAAGGTTAAGGGGAGAGGTTAGCGGAAACGCGAAGCTTTGAACTTAAGCCCCAGTAAACGGCGGCCGTAACTATAACGGTCCTAAGGTAGCGAAATTCCTTGTCGGGTAAGTTCCGACCCGCACGAAAGGCGTAATGATTTGGGCACTGTCTCGACAATGCACCCGGTGAAATTGAAGTACCAGTGAAGATGCTGGTTACCCGCGCCAGGACGGAAAGACCCCATGGAGCTTTACTCCAGCTTGATACTGGGATTCGGTATTGTATGTACAGGATAGGTGGGAGGCTAAGAAGTGGTTACGCCAGTAGCCACGGAGCCGCTGTTGGGATACCACCCTTGCAGTACTGGATTTCTAACCAGCAGCCGTGACCCGGCTGGGGGACAATGTCAGGCGGGGAGTTTGACTGGGGCGGTCGCCTCCGAAAGGGTATCGGAGGCGCTCAAAGGTTCCCTCAGAATGGTTGGAAACCATTCGAAGAGTGCAAAGGCAGAAGGGAGCTTGACTGCGACACCGACGGGTGGAGCAGGTACGAAAGTAGGACTTAGTGATCCGGTGGTATAAAGTGGGATTGCCATCGCTCAACGGATAAAAGCTACCCTGGGGATAACAGGCTTATCACTCCCAAGAGTTCACATCGACGGAGTGGTTTGGCACCTCGATGTCGGCTCATCGCATCCTGGGGCTGAAGTCGGTCCCAAGGGTTGGGCTGTTCGCCCATTAAAGCGGTACGCGAGCTGGGTTCAGAACGTCGTGAGACAGTTCGGTCCCTATCCGGCGTGGGCGTAGGATATTTGAGAGGAGCTGGCCTTAGTACGAGAGGACCGGGCTGGACCGACCGCTGGTGTATCTGTTGTCTTGCCAAAGGCATGGCAGAGTAGCCAAGTCGGGAAGGGATAAACGCTGAAGGCATCTAAGCGTGAAGCCCCCCTTAAGATGAGATATCCCTACGAAAGTAGTAAGACCCCTTGAAGACGACGAGGTAGATAGGGCAGAGGTGGAAGTGCAGTAATGCATGGAGCTGACTGTTACTAATCGGTCGAGGGCATAACCAAGATAGGTAGGATAGGAAGAATGGATGGAGAGATAAAACTTTGTATGTGGTTTTGAAGGTATATATACCTTTTAAGTAAGGCCCGATGGCTCAGTTGGTTAGAGCGCCGCCCTGTCACGGCGGAGGTCGTGGGTTCGAGTCCCATTCGGGTCGCTAGTTCTTACTCAAAATGTGAGAGCTGCCTCAGATTATTGATGAGGTATTAATGTTATGGGATCATAGCTCAGCTGGGAGAGCATCTGCCTTACAAGCAGAGGGTCATAGGTTCGAGCCCTATTGGTCCCATAGATATGCCGATGTGGCTCAATTGGCAGAGCAGCTGATTTGTAATCAGCAGGTTATCGGTTCGAGTCCGATCATCGGCTTTTTGGATGGATTCCCGAGTGGCCAAAGGGGGCAGACTGTAAATCTGTTGGCACCGCCTTCGGAGGTTCGAATCCTCCTCCATCCATTGTACATTTTATATGTACATTGAATTAAATAAATTATCGCGGGGTGGAGCAGTCTGGTAGCTCGTCGGGCTCATAACCCGAAGGTCGTAGGTTCAAATCCTGCCCCCGCAATTTCGCCCAGATAGCTCAGTCGGTAGAGCAGAGGACTGAAAATCCTCGTGTCGCTGGTTCGATTCCGGCTCTGGGCACTTGTCTACCAAGACAATTTAAACTGGATGGAGCATTAGCTCAGTCGGTAGAGCACTTGACTTTTAATCAAGTTGTCCGGGGTTCGAATCCCCGATGCTTCATTTTTTAGACCGTATTATTGTTTCTAACAGTAATGCGGTTTTTTCTTTATACAATGATAGTGATAGTAATTTGCAGGAAGGTAGGTAGTGAAGACAATGAAATCATCTGTAGAATTAGATAAGATGTTAATGAGTATTAACCGTAAAGGGTATCCTGCTTATAAAGAATTAAAAGAAAGTTATCAATTTGCGGGATTTGTACTTCATATTGACCATGTACAGGGAGACCCGTTTGCTGCACCTTCTAAGTTAAGCATTCAGGTGAAAAAGGATCAGGCTGGTTTTCCTCTTACTATGTATGATACAGATTATAAAAGGATTGCTCTTCAGGATCATTTGACCAGATTATTTACTAAGTCTGTTTCTTCTTATACGTTTCAGGCAAAGGGATCAGGAAAGAGTGGATTGATTGGTATCAGCAGATGTGGTCAGGAGATACTGGAGAGAACAGCATTTAAAATTGAGAATGGAGATCTATTGGTAAGGTTTGAAGTTGGCTTTCCGGCAAACGGACGGACGATTAATGCTTATGAGCTAAAAAAGATTTTATTTGAGTATCTTCCTGATGCTGTTAAGAAGTCATTATTCTATGAGAATATTAATAAGAATGAAGTTCGTCGGGTAGTTGAACTGGCAGAAGATCAACATACAATACGAGAAGAACTGATTAGGAGACATCTGGTAGCATTTGTGGCAAACGGGTCTGTTCTTCCAAGAGAAAGTGGTATTTCTCAAAGACCGATGAAAAATGCAGTGAAATTTCAATCACCTGCGAGTATGGAAGTTGAAATGAAGCTTCCGTATGCGGGACTTGTTAAGGGAATGGGAATCCCGAAAGGAATTACATTGATTGTCGGAGGGGGATATCATGGAAAATCTACTTTGTTAAAAGCTCTGGAACATGGAATTTATAATCATATAGCAGGCGATGGGAGGGAATATGTGATTACAGATGATACAGCTGTTAAAATCAGAGCAGAAGATGGTCGTGCAGTATCTCATGTTAATATTTCTCCATTTATTAATGATTTGCCAAATAAGAAAAATACCGTTGATTTTTCAACAGAAGATGCAAGTGGTTCAACTTCACAGGCGGCGAATGTTGTAGAAGCGGTTCAATCAGGAGCAAAAACATTATTAATTGATGAAGATACCTGTGCTACGAATTTCATGGTCCGTGATTGCCTTATGCAGACTGTTGTTTCGGGAGATAAAGAGCCGATTACACCATTTACCCTTCAGGCGAGGGAGTTAAATGAAAAGCACGGTATATCGATTGTTCTTGTTGCAGGAAGTTCGGGATCCTATTTTTATATTGCGGATAAGATTTTGCAGATGGATAATTATCAGACATTTGATATTACGGAAAAAGTCAAGAAAGTGATTGCAAAGGTTCCGGAAGATAATATGGAGGCAGAAACAAAAATTCCGATCAGTGTTATTTTTGATAAAGATAAATTTCGCAGGATTGCCAGATCGAAACGCCTTGATAAAAAAAGAGACCAGGTGAAAATCAAGCAGTTTGGAAAAGACAGTTTTTCAATTGGTAAAGATACTGTGGATTTGAAATATGTGGAGCAGATACTGGATTCGGAACAAACGACGACGCTTTCTCATTGTTTGAAATATTTACTGGAACAGATGGAGAGACAAGAACAGAATGTGGATGTGCTTGTGGAAAAATTATGGAATCAGCTTCGGATATGTGGATTAGAGTTTTTGTGTCAGGGAACGTATATCCCGTCCGGGATGGCTCAGATTCGAAAACAGGATATTTACGCATGTGTGAATCGTTATAGGGGATTGTTGTAAGAGTTATAAGGAGTTATTATGAATTATGCAGATTTTTTTCTGAAAAATCAGGCGAAAGAAAAAAAACACAGGAGACGCATTGCCGCATTTTTGGTTACAGTGCTTCTTCTTAGCAGTGCAATTCCTTTATATGGAAATGCGGAAGATACAAAGCCGGTTGATATGACGCAAAGTGAGCCTTCTCAGACTTCGGAAGCCGAAGAGGCAGCCACTCAGAAGGCGTACGAGATGACAGTAGATTCCAATGCATGGAAGGATTGGCCGGAAGGACCTAAGACATATGGTGAGGCCGGGATTGTGATGGATGCAGAGAGTGGAGCTGTCCTGTATGCGAAAAATATTGATGGAAAGGGCTATCCTGCGAGTATTACAAAAATTTTGACAGTATTGATTGCATTGGAAAATGGACAATTAGATGATAAGGTCACGGTGACAGACGATTGTATCAATTGTCTTGGATATGGATATGCTCACATTGGATTAAATCCGGGGGAAGAGATTTCTTTAAAAGACGCGCTGTATGCGGTTTTGCTCGCATCAGCAAACGAAGCCGCATATGCAATTGGTGAGAGTATAGGGGAGGGATATGACTGGTTCATACAGGAGATGAATTCCCGATGTAAAGAGTTGGGAGGTCTGAATTCCAATTTTGTCAATACCAACGGACTGGAGGATCCGAATCACTATACGACAGCAAGGGATATGGCGTTGATCACAAGGGAGCTTTTGAATAATCATCCGGAATTTGAGGAGATCTGTCAGACAATGCAGTATACGATTCCCGCAACGAATCTGACATCAGAAACAAGAACGTTTCAACAAAAGCATCAGATGTTTTATGAGGGAAATGAGTATTATGATGCGAGGGTCATTGCGGGAAAGACAGGCTATACAGATCTGGCATTGAACACTCTGGTTACTTGTGCAGACGATGGAAATCGAAGACTGATTTGTGTTGTTCTACGTACACATGGAAGAAATGTTTATTCAGATTCAGAGGCACTTTTGAATTATGGATTTGACAATTTCCAGAAGGTTAGTATTAAAGAAAGAGAGAAATCGGAAAATATTAAGAGTATCGATGAAAATGCATATGTGTTACTTCCTTCCGGTGTGGAATTTGAAAGTCTTGAGATGAAACTGATCCCTGATTCTAATGATAAAACGGCGGGAATCGTTGAGTATACTTATGACGGCCATCTGGTTGGGACGGCATCTGTCCAATTCAGTGCTGTGTATCTTGAAAAGAATGAACCGGAGATGAAGCCAGAAGAAAAGAAGGAAGAACAAAAAGAAAACAGTGTCTGGAAATGGATCATATGGATCGTTGCGGGGATTGTCATATTGGGAACCATCTTTTTTCTGTTTTTACTGGCTGTTGCTGTTAAAAGGAAGAAGAAAAGAGAGGCACAGAGGCGTCGCAGAATTGCCAGAAAGCGCAAAAGACAGCAGGAAGAAAGATATAGGCAGATGTCGGGGGAAAGAAGGCGAGAAATAAGCCGGAGAGATACCAGAGACAGATATGAACGATAACTATACAAACTGCGGAATTTTACAAGAAAAATCCGTCAAAAAGCTGAAAATCCAAGAAACCCTTGACTCGTCAAGGGTTTCTTTATTATAATAGCTACGTAAAAGAGAAAAACTATGACGAAGACAGTAGAATATATTTCAAAGACAAAGCGAATCGGTGATGGTGAGAGACCGGTGCGAGTAGGATATATTCGAATATCACTTCTGAGTTGCAGTCCCCGAAAGTGGTATATGAGTAAGGGATGCCGGTATTTCCTCCGTTATAGGAAACTCATATGTTGGTATGCAGTAACAGGTGGTTAACGATGCATAAGCTTTCGTCCTATTACAGGAGGAGAGCTTTTTTTATTATAGGATGTCAGCTAACCTATATTTATTTCACTGCGTATCTTATGGTGAAGAAACAGAAAAGGCTGAAGATTATGAAAGGAGTACTGACATGGCCAAGTACAAGAAAGTGTCAACAGATTTGAAGTTTGTTGACAGAGAAAAGGCAATTGAAAAATTCTGGGAAGATAATCATATTTTTGAAAAAAGTATGGAAAACCGGAAAGAAGGAGAGACCTATACCTTCTATGATGGTCCTCCGACTGCGAATGGAAAACCGCATATCGGACACGTGCTGACACGTGTTATCAAGGATATGATTCCGAGATACCGCACTATGAAGGGATATATGGTTCCTCGTAAAGCTGGTTGGGATACTCATGGTCTTCCGGTAGAGCTTGAAGTGGAAAAGCTTCTGGGACTGGACGGAAAGGATCAGATTGAAGAATATGGTCTGGAACCGTTTATCAACAAATGTAAAGAAAGTGTCTGGAAATACAAAGGTATGTGGGAAGATTTCTCAGGTACGGTAGGGTTCTGGGCGGATATGGAACATCCTTATGTAACTTACGATAATGATTTCATTGAATCCGAGTGGTGGGCTTTAAAGCAGATCTGGGATAAGGGACTTCTTTATAAAGGATTTAAGATCGTTCCTTACTGTCCACGCTGCGGAACGCCTCTGTCTGCACAGGAAGTAGCGCAGGGGTACAAGGATGTCAAAGAACGTTCTGCGATTGTTCGATTCAAAGTGAAGGACGAGGATGCTTATATTCTGGCATGGACGACAACACCATGGACACTTCCTTCCAATATCGCACTTTGTGTAAATCCGTATGAAGATTATGCAAAAGTAAAATGTGCGGACGGTAATGTTTATTATATGGCATGTGCACTTCTGGACACGATTCTTGGAAAATTTGCAGAAGAAGGAAAGCCGGCATATGAGATTCTGGAGACATACAAAGGACAGGATCTGGAATACAAAGAATACGAGCCGCTTTATCAGTGCGCATATGATTGTGCTTCAAAGCAGAACAAGAAAGCTTTCTTTGTGACATGCGATACCTATGTTACTCTGACAGATGGTACCGGAGTGGTTCATATTGCTCCTGCATTTGGTGAGGACGATGCAAAGGTAGGCCGGAAATATGATCTTCCTTTTGTACAGCTTGTTGATGAAAAAGGAAATATGGGAGAGACGACTCCGTTTGCCGGATTGTTTGTAAAGAAGGCCGATCCGGAAGTGCTGAAGGATCTGGAAAGCCGCGGACTTCTCTTCGATGCTCCGAAGTTTGAACACAGTTATCCACATTGCTGGAGATGTGATACACCGCTGATCTACTATGCGAGAGAATCCTGGTTCATCAAGATGACGGATGTCAAAGACGATCTGATTGCAAATAACAATACGATCAACTGGATTCCGGAAAGTATCGGTAAAGGGCGTTTTGGAGACTGGCTGGAAAATGTTCAGGACTGGGGAATCAGCCGTAACCGTTACTGGGGTACTCCACTGAATATTTGGGAATGTGAATGCGGACATCAGCATTCCATCGGAAGTATTGCTGAATTAAAAGAAATGTCAGATAATTGTCCGGATGATATTGAACTGCATCGTCCATATATCGATGAAGTAACGATCCGTTGCCCGAAGTGCGGAAAGCCGATGCACCGTGTACCGGAGGTTATTGACTGCTGGTTCGACAGTGGTTCTATGCCGTTTGCGCAGCATCACTATCCATTTGAAAATAAAGAATTGTTTGAACAGCAGTTCCCGGCAGATTTTATTTCAGAGGCGGTGGATCAGACAAGAGGATGGTTCTATTCTCTGCTTGCGATATCAACACTGATCTTCAATAAGGCACCGTACAAGAATGTTATCGTTCTGGGACATGTTCAGGATGAAAACGGACAGAAGATGAGTAAGTCAAAGGGTAATGCGGTCGATCCGTTTGAAGCTCTGGAGACATACGGAGCAGATGCAATCCGCTGGTATTTCTATGTGAACAGTGCTCCTTGGCTTCCGAATCGTTTCCATGGAAAAGCGGTTATGGAAGGCCAGCGCAAATTTATGGGAACTTTGTGGAATACCTATGCATTCTTTGTACTGTATGCAAATATTGATGATTTTGATGCAGCAGAATATACATTGGATTATGATAAATTGTCCGTAATGGATAAATGGCTGCTGTCTAAGCTGAATACTTTAATCAAAGTAGTGGATGACAATCTTGAAAATTACAGAATTCCGGAAGCTGCAAGAGCACTTCAGGATTTTGTAGATGATATGAGTAACTGGTATGTAAGAAGAAGCCGTGAACGTTTCTGGGCAAAAGGAATGGAACAGGATAAGATCAATGCGTATATGACCCTGTATACTGCACTGGTTACTGTTTCCAAGGTAGCAGCACCGATGATTCCGTTTATGACAGAAGAGATATATCAGAATCTGGTGAGAAGTCTTGATGAAACCGCACCGGAAAGTATCCATCTTTGTGATTTCCCGGTTGCCAATGATGCATATATCGATAAAAATCTGGAAGAAAATATGGATGAGGTCCTCAAAATTGTTGTTATGGGACGTGCATGCCGTAATACTGCAAACATCAAAAACCGTCAGCCGATCGGCAAGATGTTTGTAAAAGGAATTGGAGAACTTCCAAAATTTTATCAGGATATCATTACAGACGAGCTGAATGTGAAAAAAATGGAAATTACGGAAGATGTTCGTGCATTTACTTCTTATACATTCAAGCCGCAGCTTAAGACGGTAGGACCGAAATATGGCAAGCTGCTGGGGGGAATCAAGAACGCACTGAATAATCTTGACGGAAATGCAGCAATGGATGAACTGAACGCAAATGGTGTTTTGAAGCTTGATGTGAATGGGCAGGAGGTTGTATTGGCTACGGAAGACCTTCTGATTGATATGAGTCAGGCAGAAGGATATGTATCTGAGAGTGATTATGGAATTACGGTTGTTCTCGATACGAATTTGACAGAAGAACTTCTGGAAGAAGGTTTTGTAAGAGAAATCATCAGTAAGATCCAGACAATGCGCAAGGAAGCAGACTTCGAAGTAACAGATAAGATCAAAGTAACATATGACGGAAGCGAAAAAGCAGAGTCTGTATTTGAAAAATTTGCCGATGAAATCGGACAGGAGACTCTGGCGGTCAGCGTTGAAAAAGCTGTTCCGGCAGGTCATGTAAAGGAATGGAAGATCAACGGTGAAACAGTTAATCTGGGAGTAGAAAAGAACTAAAGCTTACGAAGGGAGAACATAATGTATAGTAAAAGATTTGAGAAAGAAGCATTTAAGAAAGAAGTAAAGCATAATGTGCGTACACTGTATCGTCGTGAAATCGATGAGGCAACACCACAGCAGATTTTTCAGGCTGTATCTTATGCAGTGAAAGAAGCAATTGTGGATGACTGGCTTGCAACACAGAAGACATACGAGAAAGAAGATCCAAAGACTGTTTATTATATGTCAATGGAGTTTCTGATGGGACGCGCACTTGGTAATAACCTGATCAATATGACCGCTTACAAGGAAGTAAAAGAAGCGCTCAATGAGATGGGAATCGATCTAAATGCAATCGAAGATCAGGAACCGGACGCAGCACTTGGAAATGGTGGTCTGGGACGTCTGGCAGCTTGTTTCCTGGACTCTCTTGCAACTTTGGGATATGCAGCATATGGATGCGGAATTCGTTATCGCTATGGTATGTTTAAGCAGAAAATTGAGAATGGTTATCAGGTAGAGACACCGGATAACTGGCTGAAAGACGGTAATCCGTTTGAGCTTCGCCGTGATGAGTATGCAAAAGAAGTTCGTTTCGGCGGAACGATCCGCGTTGAATACGACGAGAAGACAAAGAGAAATTACTATATTCAGGAAAACTATGAATCCGTACTTGCAATCCCGTACGATATGCCGATCGTTGGATACGGAAACCATGTAGTCAATACGCTCCGTATCTGGGATGCAAAAGCGATTACAGAATTTAAACTTGATTCCTTCGACCGTGGTGAATACCATAAAGCGATCGAACAGGAAAACCTGGCTAAGAATATCGTAGAGGTTCTGTATCCGAACGATAATCACTATGCAGGAAAAGAGCTTCGTCTGAAACAGCAGTATTTCTTCGTGTCAGCAAGTTTGCAGGCATTGATTGCAAAATATAAAAAGAAACACAGCGATATCCGCAAACTGTACGAGAAAGTTACGATTCAGATGAATGATACGCATCCGACCGTGGCAGTTGCCGAATTAATGCGTCTTCTTATTGACCAGGAAGGTCTGGAATGGGACGAAGCATGGGATGTCACCACGAAAACGGTTGCTTATACAAACCATACAATCATGTCAGAAGCGCTTGAAAAATGGCCGATCGACCTGTTCTCAAGACTGCTTCCGCGTGTTTACCAGATCGTGCAGGAAATCGACCGCCGTTTTGTAGAGCAGATTCGTCAGATGTATCCGGGTAACGAGAATAAAGTTGCAAAGATGGCAATCCTTCGTGACGGACAGGTGAAGATGGCACACCTTGCAATCGTTGCAGGTTACTCTGTAAATGGTGTTGCAAAGCTTCATACAGAGATTCTGAAGCATCAGGAACTGAGAGATTTCTATGAGATGATGCCGAATAAGTTTAATAACAAGACAAATGGTATTACTCAGAGAAGATTCCTTCTTCATGGAAATCAGCTCCTTGCTGACTGGGTAACCGCACATATCGGAGACGGATGGATCACCGATCTTTCTGAAATGGCTAAGTTAAAACCACTTGCTGATGATCCGAAGGCGAGAGCTGAATTTATGGACATCAAATATAAGAATAAAGAGCGTCTTGCTGCTTATATTCTGGAACACAATGGAGTGGAAGTTGACCCGAGATCTATTTTTGATGTACAGGTGAAACGTCTTCATGAATACAAACGTCAGCTTCTGAACATTTTACATGTTATGTATCTGTATAATCAGATTAAAGAACATCCGGAAATGCCGTTCTATCCGAGAACCTTTATCTTTGGTGCAAAGGCTTCCGCAGGATATATTCGTGCAAAACAGATCATCAAGCTGATCAACTCTGTTGCAGAAGTAGTAAATAATGACCGTTCTATCAATGGAAAACTGAAAATTGTCTTCATTGAAGATTACCGTGTATCTAATGCAGAGTGGATCTTTGCAGCTGCAGATGTCAGCGAACAGATTTCTACCGCTTCAAAAGAGGCATCTGGAACCGGAAACATGAAATTTATGCTGAACGGAGCTCCGACTCTCGGAACTATGGATGGTGCAAACGTTGAGATCGTGGAAGAAGTGGGAATCGAAAATGCATTTATCTTCGGCCTCAGCTCTGATGAAGTTATTAATTACGAAAACCATGGTGGATACAATCCGCAGGAAATTTATTTCAACGATTGGGAACTGAAGCGTGTGGTAGATCAGCTTATGGATGGAACCTATTCTCATGGAGATCATGAAATGTTCCGTGACCTTTACAACTCTCTGCTTAATACACAGGGAAGTCCGAGACCGGATATGTATTTCATTTTGAAGGATTTCCGTCCTTATGCAGAAGCGCAGAAGAGAGTAGAAGAGGCATATCGTGATACGGACCGCTGGGCAAGAATGGCACTCCTCAATACTGCAAGCTGCGGTAAATTCACATCTGACAGAACAATTCAGGAATATGTGGATGATATCTGGAAACTTGATAAAGTTACTGTTGAACCTGAAGAATAAGAATTCATAAATCAGGGAAACCTCTCATACAGTGGTATGGGAGGTTTTACTGTTATATGAAGAAATGGATCAGACAGGCAGGGTATTTTCTTGTTATTATGATACTTTTGCCTTATATTATAACGGTTTTTCTGAATGGAAGTCAAATGACAGCATCAGTCGGAACTGCTTCAATTTATGTGAAAGTAGAAAGAAATGAGAAGACAGTCAAACTGACGCTCGATGAGTATGGGATAGGCGTTTTGGCAAAAGAAATGGATGCGGATGCCGGTATGGAAGCGTTGAAGGCACAGGCAGTGCTGATTCGGACAAGTATCTGTAAAAGCATACAGGAAGAAGGAAGTGAAACGGTTCTAAAAAAGGGGTACTGGACAAGAAGTCAGATGAAGAGCAACTGGGGAGCCAGTGACTATGCAGAAAAATATGACCGTATTCAGGAAGCCTGGAATGACACGGAAGGGAAGATTTTAATTTACAATGGAATGCCGGCTCTTACACCGTATCATAAGCTCAGCAATGGGAAAACACGTTCTGCGGCAGAAGTTCTGGGAACGGAAGAATACCCGTATCTGCAGGTAAAGGAATGTCCCGCGGACGTGGAATCTGAGGATGCCATGACGACACAGATGATCCAGGGAACGGATATGGAGGTCACGGGAACGGACAGTGCTGGATATGTGACGGAAGTGCGTTGTGGGAAAGAAACCGTAAAAGGGGAGGCATTCCGGGATACATATCATCTCGCTTCGGCCTGCTTTACTTTGCAGGAATTTGACGGTCAGATCCGGGTCACTTCGAAAGGAATCGGGCATGGACTCGGAATGAGCCAGTATACGGCTGAACAGATGGCAGCAGACGGCAGTTCTTATCAGGATATTTTAAATTATTTTTTTGAAGGAACGACTCTGGAGGAAGTTGTTGAAATTGTCACAAGCACAGACATTTCATAAAAAAATGAATAAGGCTCTGTTTTTCTGGCAAAAATATTGTCAGAGGTGATAAAATATGAATAAGAAACAGCGACTTTCTCAGAAAGGGAAAAAACAGGCGGCTTATGCTCTGGCAATCTGTTTTTCAGCAGTCATTGCGATTACCGGAGCCTATACATGGAACAGCTACAAGGAGAAAACAAGCAAAGAACTGGAGCTCGCAAAGCAGGAAGAACAGGCAGAGACAGAGAAGGAGATGGCAGAGGCAGCTAACTCTACAGACGGAGTAGAAGCAAAGCAGGAAGATACTTCGGATGAAGCTTTGCCGGAAAATGAGACTGCGGAAGGAACTGAAGAAACCGAAAACACTGATTCGGTGACGGAGACGGCAGGAGAGACGGCACAGGTCTATTTTACAGAGTCGGACCAGCTTCTGTGGCCGGTCAACGGGAATGTGATGATGAGCTACAGCATGGATAAAACCGTGTATTTTCAGACGCTGGATCAGTATAAATACAATCCGGCAGTCATCATTGCGGGTGCAGTCAATGATAATGTTATTGCAGCAGCTCCCGGAATCGTAAAATCGATTGATGTACTTCCTCAGACAGGTACCACGATCACTGTGGATATGGGTAACGGATATGAATGTATTTATGGTCAGCTCAAAGAAGTACCAGTCTATGTCGGTGATTACGTGGAGGCCGGAACTGTACTCGGATATCTGAGTGAGCCGACCAAATATTACAGTGTTGAGGGATGTAACCTTTATTTCGAAATGCGAAAGGACGGTCAACCGGTGGATCCTATGGATTATATGGATCTGGAAGACTAAAGATCAAAAAGGATGAAGAAGGGCGGAACATTGCCGGAAAAATAGAAATCCGGAATGTTTCGTCTCTCTTTTGGAGACAGGCAAAATGAACTATACATATATCGTAAAATGCAGGGACGGAACGCTCTATACCGGCTGGACGAATGATATCGAAAAAAGGGTCCGGGCACATAATGAAGGGCGGGGCGCGAAATACACGAAGTCCAGACGACCGGTAGAACTGGTTTATATGGAGAAATTTCAGACGAAAGAAGAGGCTATGAGCCGCGAATATCATATCAAGAGAATGAGCCGGGAAGAAAAGAAACGGCTCATAGCAGAGTATGAACCGTCTCTTTCTGACAATAATTGTGATTCAATGGAGTAAATATCTACAATAATGAATACATTACAATGAAATGGCAGGCACTTCCGCCCATGACAAACAGGTGGAAAATCTCGTGGCTGCCAAAATTCTTGTGCTTGTTGTTAAAGATCGGGAGCTTTAATGCATAGATGATTCCTCCGATCGTGTAAATAATGCCGCCCGCAAGAAGCCATGCAAATTCGCTTCGGGTCAGATTGTTCAGAATCTGGCTGAAAGCAAGTACACAGGTCCACCCCATTCCGATGTAAAGAATGGATGAAACCCATTTCGGACAGTATACCCAGAAAGCTTTGATCAGAATCCCGATGGCAGCGATTCCCCAGATCAGGGCGAGCAGCATCATGCCGGCTCTGCGTTCCAGGACCAGCATGCAGATCGGGGTATAACTTCCGGCTATCAAGACAAATATCATCATATGATCTATTTTCTTTAATACGGTTGTAAGCTTCTCGGAGCAGATAAATGTGTGGTAGGTGGTGCTTGCGGCATACAGAAGGATCAGGCTCACGGCGTATATGGTGAGTGATATGAGATAGATCCGCTGTGGCTCGTGTGCCGCTTTGATGAGAAGAGGAACAGCTGCAAAAATTGCCATAAGCATTCCAATAAAATGGGTGATTGCACTTCCGGGGTCTTTGATATGTCTGGTCATAATGATTCCTCCCTTATTTAGTATATGACAACATATAAATAAACGTTAAAATGGTTATATTATTACATGTAGTTTTCGAAACTACATTAAGTATATGTGAATATTACACCTTTTATTCGGAAAATGCAAGAGGAAAATGTAAAATAAAAAAAGGGCTGGCAATTTGCCAGCCCTAAGAGTATTTCTAGTAATTTTCAACTTTTCTTTCAAAGTAAGCCTTCGGATGAGCACATACCGGGCATACTTCCGGAGCTTCTTCTCCGATGTAAATATATCCGCAGTTATTACATTTCCATCCAAGAGGAGCTTCTCCTTCAAATGTTTTTCCAGCTTTGTAGCTTTCAAGTAATTTGTTATAACGTCTTTCATGGGATGCTTCTACTTCTGCAACAAGCTCAAATTTGGCGGCCAGTTCTTCAAAGCCTTCTTCTCTTGCTTCCTCAGCCATACGTTTGTACATTTCTGTCCATTCATAATTCTCGCCTGCAGCAGCGTCAGCCAGATTTTCTTCTACATTTCCGATGCCATGGAATTCTTTGAACCACATTTTAGCGTGTTCTTTTTCCTGGTTAGCGGTCTCTTCGAAAATATTTGCCATCTGTACGAATCCTGCTTTTTTGGCAGCAGAAGCATAATAGGTGTATTTGTTGCGTGCTTCAGATTCTCCGGCAAATGCTGCCAGCAAATTCTGTTCTGTTTTTGTTCCTGCATATTTAGACATAATAAATTCTCCTTTTTATTCTTCCATTTATCTTAAAAAAAGGACTGTAGAAAGAAATCTACAGTCCTTAAGAGTTGCTAAATTATTTTAGCCAAAGTATCTCTTTAACAGACCTTCGAATGCTTTTCCGTGACGAGCTTCGTCTCTTGCCATTTCATGAACTGTATCATGGATTGCGTCAAGGTTAGCAGCTTTTGCACGTTTTGCAAGATCAAATTTACCAGCGGTAGCGCCGTTCTCAGCGTCAACTCTCATCTCAAGGTTCTTCTTGGTGCTGTCTGTTACAACTTCGCCTAATAATTCAGCGAATTTTGCAGCATGTTCAGCTTCTTCCCAAGCAGCTTTCTCCCAGTATAATCCGATTTCCGGATATCCTTCTCTGTGAGCAACTCTTGCCATTGCAAGATACATACCAACTTCGGAACATTCACCTTCAAAGTTTGCTCTTAAATCAGCAAGAATGTCTTCGCTAACGCCCTTAGCAACACCTACAACGTGTTCAGCAGCCCATTCTCTTTCGCCGGCCTGCTCTTTGAACTTCTCAGCGCCAACACCACAAACTGGACATTTCTCCGGTGCTGCTTCTCCTTCGTAAACGTAGCCACATACTGTACAAACAAATTTTTTCATGGTTGTAATCTCCTTTTCTTATTTATTTTTAACTTTAAATATCAGTAATAGTTACTGATATTAAGTTACCACAAATTATGAACATTGTCAATAGATATTGGAAAATTTAATCATCTTATCATAAATATTATTATGACTTGTGTGTGCAATCTCCGCAAATTCCATAAAAAATAATATCGTGTGAGTCTATACTGCCGTCAAAATTGCGGGATGCAAGTTCATTCAGATCTTCTATATTAATGCCCATGTCGATGAATTTTCCACATGATTTACAATAAAAATGGTAATGCGGTGAGGTATGGGCGTCAAAACGGACGGCCCCATCGGGGGTCGTGAGTTTGAGCACTTCACCCAAATCAGCCAGAAGATTCAAATTGCGGTATACAGTTCCAAGACTGATATTTGGAAATTCTTGTTTTACATACATATAAACAGAGTCGGCAGTCGGATGACAGTTAGTTGAACAAAGATATTCTTTGATGGCCTCACGTTGCCTGCTGTATTTTAAATTTGCCACATGAACTCTCCTTTCTTTGATAATGATAACAGTTATTAAAATTATAATATCCGAAAAAAGAAGTATTGTCAATAAAATTAAAATACACAAAATAAAAATATATAAAATTGAATAAAGTTCTGAAGAATGTAAATACTGTTAAAAGATATTGTAACAATTTGTAATAATTATATGCTTATTTTTCGAAAAAAGTAGAAATGGAAAATTCTTTGACGAAGAGAAATTTGGCTATTTGGTTGACAAAAGCATATGTGATTGATATAATATCAGCGTAACATATGTAACAATTCTGTAATATTTACAAAAGATAAGAATACATAAAGGAGGGAGATTTATGCATTCAAATCTTAGAAGAGGATTGTTCCTGGTTACATTGCTGGGAGCAGCATTCCCGGTAATGCCGGTGATGGCAGAGGACGTGGAGCAAATATCGTCCGGAAATATGCCGGGAGTTGGAATTGAAGCGGTGCTGAATGATTGCTATTCACAAAATAAAGAAATCAAAGTGGAAGATTATCTGGTGCCGTCAAATAAGGGTGAGTATTTAGATATGGCGTTTGCCGATGTCACTACCTTCTTATATATAAGGAGTCAGCCAACGAAAGAGAGCGAGTATGTCGGAAAGCTTTATCCGGGATATGCAGCGAAGATTATAGGGCCGGTCGGAGAGTGGACTGCGGTAGAATCCGGTGAGGTGACCGGGTATGTAAAGACCGAGTATATTACGATCGGACAGGAATCGGAGGAGCTTGCAGAAGAACTGGTGGAAAAAGCAGAAAGTGAAGGAAGGAAAGATCCATTTATTTATGCGGAATCCAGAGAGCAGGAAGAGGCAAGGCTGCAGGCTGAGGAAGAGGCGAAAGCAGAAGAAGAAGCAAGAGAGCGTGCTGCGGCGGAAGCAGCGGCTAAAGAGAAAGAATCAGACGGACAGGCAGTCGTCGCATATGCCTGTCAGTTCATAGGAAATCCCTATGTGTGGGGAGGCACAAGTCTGACGAACGGGGCGGATTGTTCAGGATTTGTTCAATCTGTATTTGCACATTTTGGAATTACCT
Organism: Bariatricus sp. HCP28S3_A4; assembly: GCF_052066395.1. Taxonomy (NCBI): domain Bacteria; kingdom Bacillati; phylum Bacillota; class Clostridia; order Lachnospirales; family Lachnospiraceae; genus Bariatricus; species Bariatricus sp. HCP28S3_A4. The sequence continues at coordinate 17,254 of NZ_JBQHSE010000027.1, forward strand.
TACCGAGAACTTCATACGAACAGCGAAGTGCGGGAGTCGGTGTAAGTTATGAGGAGGCAATACCCGGAGATGTGATTTGTTATGATGGGCACGTGGGAATCTATATAGGAAATGGTCAAATTGTAAATGCAATGAATCCGGCGCAGGGAATTGGAATCTCACCAGCCACTTATACGACCATACTGGCAGTCAGAAGAGTATTATAGACGAAGGTGTTTTAAAACAGTGTGAAAAGTCAGACAGAAAAATCCGGAATAAAAATTTCGGATTTTTTTTGTTTCAAATTTTGTGTCGAAATGTATGGGGAATTTGTATAAAGAAAGAAAATGATGTAAAAGTTATCCCAAATGAGTTATCCAAGTTATCCACGCTCAAAAGGCCAAAAAACGTGGAAAAAACGTAATGAAAGAAGAGTTATCCACGTTATCCACACAAAAACATATGTTTTTGGTGGACAACTTTGAATAAAAAACAGAACGGATGTTTTGGGTATAATTAATAAAAATCACATTTTGTCGAAAGAAATTGAAAAAATGATTGACTTTTAAGTAGTCAAAAAGAAGTGAAAATTGACTGCTCAATTTATCTGAATTGTATATATTTCGTACTCATATGTGCAAAACAGAAATAGGACATTATTATTGATAATTGAAATAATCGGTAGTATAATAAAAAATATCTGAGTGTAAAGACAGATCAAATCGAAGGAGGAATTTCTCATGAAAGAAGTAAATAAGAATATGACAATTGGTGAGCTGTTGAATGTTGCACCGGAGACAGCTCCGATTCTGATGGAAGTTGGAATGCATTGTCTTGGATGCCCGGGAGCTCAGGCTGAGACATTGGAAGAGGCAGCTATGGTTCATGGATTAGACGGAGATCTTCTCGTTGAAAAGATCAATGCTTTTCTGGCAGCAAATGCATAAGATGAGATAATAAAAGGGACACGGCGATTTGCTGTGTCCTTTTATTACTATAATATGGTATCTTATAAATTTCCAAGTGTCTGTACGGCATTCTGTGACGCAATAATCTCGCAGTGTTCTTCGAGAAATGCGAGGGAAGCTCCGGTTCCCGGTTCAGATGAACCATATTCGGAAAGCATATTGCAGATCCGGTTAAAGTCAACAGTATTATGTGCAGCTTGTGTAAGAGCCAAAATGTATAGATCATTTCGCTCATCTTTATATAAAGTGCTGGAACCTTCGTACATCTCGATGAGCAGATTGGATGCCTGAATAACGCCGTCGAGTGTGGCAAATGAGAAAAAGCGGATTGTGGGAACTTTTTCTTCAGGTTCTTTGGCTGCAGTAGTTTCAGTGGTATCTTTTGGTGCAACCGGCACATCTTCGGGAAGATCACTCATAGCATCTGTTACGTGGCGGAGCAGATCGAGAAATTCGTCTGCGCCTTCCAGTTTCTTCAGACGGTCGAGCATGGAATTCTTCTTCTTGTCAGGAGCTTCTCCAAGCGGGAGCGGTGAGAATTTGGAAAAACGGGTGTCCAGTTCTTCAGGATCTTCGACTTTGGTGATAATAAGCACGATAGAATCAGAAGAAGCAGGGATGGCTTCGATCATCAAAGGTATATTCTCAGCTTCAAAACCAAATTCATGTGCGGCTTGCTGCATCATGTCATGAAAAAGTGATTTTGCTTTCTCGGTGCCGTATGCCAGTTCGCTGAGCTTCAGTTCGCGCTCTGCCAGGTCGGCATGGGTCAACGTGCAGCGTATCTGGTTATCATTAATTTTCTCTATCTTCATGTTGTCATCACTTCCTATCACAATTAAAAGTTATAGTAAATCACTATTAGTATAAACAAAAATCGAAAAGATGTAAACAAAATTAAAAAAATACTTGAAATAAAATAAATGTTTTTTTATAATGGGGCTACAAGGAAATGAAAAATCATTATCTTAAAAATCTATTTCAAATTGACGGTACATTTTAATCCGTGATTTAGCGCATTTCGCACACAAGCGTCTAAAACCATGTAAGTCGTATCAGACAATTTATCAATCAAGACCTGAAAACAATATAGAGGAAAGCAATATCCGGCTGAAAGTGTTTCCTTGTCGTCGGAAAAAGCAGAAAAATAGTATATCACAAAAAACTTATGGTCGCTTTTTGCCGTAAAAAGATGCCGGGAAGATAGGGGGATTCATGGAAAACAATGATACAAATTATCAGGAACTGTTTACAGAATTGACAAAATATGAGCGATCCGGGATACGGATGCAGATTGACGGACTTCCGGCGAGCCCGCTGCAGATTGTATCTGCTCATATGGTCAGGGAAGACAGCAACTATATGCGTGATTATATCGTGGATGAAAATGGTATGGTACAGGAGCTTGATTTCTATAAAGTAAAAATAAAATGATGTTTTGGGGATTTTGAGAGCGTAAAACGCGGAAAAACCCGTAAGAATTATAAAATAATTATAAAAAAACACTGCAGAGCAGACCCCTCGGCTAAGTTTTTGAAATAGTTAATGAAATTTATACAAAAGAATAGAAATTATGATATAATTAGCACATACATGTGAGTTATATCATAGCCTTCTCAGGCTATGCCAATAAGCCATTAACAGGAGGTGCAGTGTGGACGAAAGACAGACAAGAAGCACAAGGTCAGGACGGGAGATTCCTTCTGATGCGGATATAAGATATAAGAAGTCAGGTACGACAGGCAGAAGAACTACACCGAAAGGTTCTGCTTCGGGGAATGCGGCGCGAAACCAGAGGAGGACAAACTCTGACAGAAGGCCGGCAGAACAGGCAGTACGAACACAGAGAAAAGTGGATCAAAGTGCAGCACAGGTGAGAAGAACAGCGGAACGTACAGAGGCAGAAAGCCGCAGAAGAAGTCAGGAGATGGCAAGAACCTCGAGTGGGAAGAATGCCAGAAGAAGGAAAAAAAAAAGAAAGAAGAGAATCAGCCCGATCCTTATCATTTTACTTTTATGTATTTTGGCAGCAGGACTTGTGGGCGGTGCCCTGATTTGGAATAAATATGGGCCGACCAAAGAAAAATATGATCTGAATGAGTATTTTGGCATTGAGTCCGAAGAACAAGTCGGAATTACTATTAATAATGAAGTAATCGAAGCCGGAGCAATGAGAGTAGACGGTCATCTTTATCTGTCCTATGAAGTGGTCAGAGATTATCTGAATGATCGCTTTTACTGGGATCCAAACGAAAATATTCTTTTGTATACCCTGCCTCGTGAAATGGTACGGGCAAGTGTAGGAAGTAAAGATTATACAATTTCAAAAGAAACGAAAAGTGAAGACTATGTCATTTTAAAAACGAACGGAAGCACAGCATATATTGCGGCTGATTTTGTGCAGCAATACACAAATATGGATTATCAGGTCTATGAGAATCCGGACAGAGTAATGATTGTCAATGAATTTGGTGAGACAACGACTGCTGTTCTTAAACGGGATACACGTATTCGTCTGAAAGGCGGGGCAAAGAGCCCGATTTTGACAGAGGTCAAAAAAGGTGACAAAGTGACCGTGATCGATCAGGTAGAGGGATGGAAAAAAGTGCGGACAGAAGATGGGATTATTGGTTATCTCAGAGCTTCTATGTTGCGTAAGGAAGCCACCGAGATTACATCCCGTGAGTTTACGGAGGAAGAGTTTACCAGCATTACTTCCGATAAGACGATCAACCTTGCATGGCATCAGGTGGCGAGTACTACAGCGAACAGTACAGTTCTTGAGACGATTGCAAATACGAAAGGACTTACTACATTGTCTCCAACCTGGTTTTCGGTTGCGGACAATAATGGAAATCTGAATTCCATTGCAAGTCAGGAATATGTTAATTATGCACATCAGTCAGGAATTGATGTGTGGGCGTTGGTAGATAATTTCGGTGATAATATTGATCAGATGGAGCTGCTCAGTCATACTTCAGCCAGAGAAAATCTGGAGAATCAGCTGATATCAGAAGCACTGAAAACCGGTATTGACGGAATCAATGTGGATTTTGAAAAGATACCGAAGGAAGTGGGCGAACATTATATTCAGTTTATCAGAGAATTATCTGTAAAATGCCGAATCAATAATCTGGTACTGTCTGTGGACAATTATGTCCCGAAAGGATACAATGAGCATTATCACAGAAAAGAACAGGGAATTGTTGCAGATTATGTGATCATTATGGGATATGATGAGCACTTCAGTGGCTCTTATGAAGCTGGTTCGGTGGCTTCTTATGAATATGTTAAAGAAGGAATCGAAGAAGCACTTAAAGATATTCCGGCTGAAAAGCTTATCAATGCAGTTCCGTTCTATACGAGACTTTGGAAAGAAGTTCCGAAGACGGAAGAAGAACTTGCAGAGCAGGAGGGCACAGAAGCTGCTAATTACCCCATGAAAGTGACCAGTGAGGCGATGGGAATGAAGGCAGCTGCCGCAAAAGTCAGCGAAGCAGGTGTGACTGCAGTATGGGATGATACTGTAAAGCAGAATTATGCAGAGTGGACAGGAGCGGATGGTGCGACCTATAAGATCTGGCTGGAGGATGCACAGTCTCTGGAAGCAAAGCTGGAACTGATGAAGGCAAATAAACTGGCAGGAACAGCTGCATGGAAGATCGGATTCGAGACATCTGATATCTGGGAATTGATCTTAAAGTATGTGAACTAAATCAGCGTGTTACGAAAGCCCCTTTTCGCATATATTGTAGAGATATGTGCGGGAGGGGTTTTTTATGCGTCAAAATAAGTTAACCGGAAAATTACCGACAAAATATCAGATCCTGATAAAAATAAAATGGATTATTGTACTCTTGCTGCTGTCTGCTGTTATTTATGGGAGCTATACCTTAAATCAGTATGTTTCGGGAAATCAAGTAAAAGGAGAAGAGAAAACAGAGGTCATACTGGATGCCGGGCACGGAGGGGATGATCCGGGAAAAGTCGGGGTTAATGAAGTATTGGAAAAGGATGTGAATCTTCAGATTACGATGAAGGTAAAAGAATGTCTGGAGAAGGAAGGTGTGACGGTAAAACTTACGAGGGAAATGGATGAGGGGTTGGAGACAGAAGGAGCAAAAAACAAAAAGGTTGAAGACATGAAGGCGCGGGTTCGGATGATCAATGAAATAAAGCCGGAACTCGTAGTTAGTATCCATCAGAACAGTTACCAGACTGAGGATGTAAAAGGAGCCCAGGTTTTTTATTACATCCATTCGCAAAAAGGGGAGGAAATGGCCAAAATTCTTCAAGAGGCTGTTAGAACAGTGGATCCGGAAAATCATCGTCAGGTTAAGGCGAATGAATCCTATTATTTATTGAAGCGGACGGAGGTTCCGACTGTGATCGTGGAGTGCGGGTTTCTGAGCAACTGGGAAGAGGCCGAGAAGCTGTCCAAAGAGGAATATCAACAGGAGATGGCGGAAGCGATAAGCAGTGGGATACTGGAGTGTCTTGGTAAAAATTAGTATGTCTGCTATGGGCTGTATTTGCATATTTAATTTGCCATGATATTCAGATAATGGTATAATAATTTTCATGGAAACGATAATAAAAAAGATAGATAGAAACAATATAGATCAAGAGAGTATTGAGCAGGCCGGAAGTATTTTGAAACAAGGCGGACTGGTTGCATTTCCGACGGAGACGGTTTACGGACTGGGGGCGAATGCGTTAGATGAAGAGGCGGCGAAAAAGACATACGCTGCAAAAGGACGTCCATCGGATAATCCACTGATTGTTCATATTGCGAGGCTGGAAGATTTAAAAGAAATCGTGACGGAGATTCCGGAGATCGTACAGGATATTGCAGATCATTTCTGGCCGGGCCCGCTGACGATGATTTTTCATAAAAATGACAAGGTTCCGCTTGGAACGACGGGAGGTCTGGATACAGTCGCAGTGCGGATGCCGGACGATGAGATTGCGAGGAAACTGATTCTGGCCGGAGGCGGATATATTTCCGCGCCGAGCGCGAATACGTCAGGAAGGCCGAGTCCTACGACGGCTCAGCATGTGGCGGATGATCTCTCCGGAAAGATTGAGATGATACTGGATGGAGGAAGTGTGGACATCGGGGTGGAATCAACGATTCTGGATCTTACTGTAAATCCGCCGATGATCCTGAGACCGGGAGCAATCACGAAAGAGATGCTAGAGGAAGTGGCAGGAGAGATTTCGGTCGACGAGACGCTGATTTCTGAGAATAGTACCAAAGCACCGAAGGCACCGGGGATGAAATACCGACATTATGCGCCGAAAGCGGATCTGATCATTGTGGAAGGAGAGCCGGATGAGTCGATCAAGGCAATCAAACAGATTGCGTATGAGCAGGTTCGTCTGGGGTATAAAGTCGGAATTATAGCGACGAATGAATCTATTGACCAATATACCACAGGAATGATCAAGAGCATCGGTTCTCGGGAAAATGAAAAGACGGTGGCGCGTAATCTCTACAAAGTGCTAAGAGAGTTTGACGAGGAAGAGGTCTCTTATATTTACAGTGAGGCATTTCCGGAGGCCGGAATCGGAACAGCGGTGATGAACCGTCTGGGAAAGGCGGCAGGGCATCATGTGCTGCAGGCATCGGATATTACACGTTTACAGAAGTACCGGCGGATCGTGTTTGTGAGCAACAGCGATAACTGCCGGGCGCCGATTGCTGCGGCACTTCTTAGGAGGCAGCCGCTTTTGCAGGAATATCAGATCCTTTCGAGAGGGATGATCGTTTTGTTCCCGGAGCCGTTGAATCCGCGGGCGGAAGAGCTGCTCAAAGCGCATGATATTGTGCTGGAAAGATTTGAGACCAGTGCGCTGGACGAAAAGATTCTCGGCGAGGACACGCTGGTTCTTACCATGCAGGAGAGTCAGAAGCAGAAGATCCTGAGTGAATATCCGGATGCGGGAGATGTCTATACTCTGGGGGAATATGTGGGAAATATGCAGGAGATCGCATCTGTTTACGGGCAGACCGAGGAGCAGTATGAAGAGATGTATAAATTGATACAGGAAAATGTTGTAAAACTTGCGGAGCGATTAAATAAGGAGGCAAAGAACAAATGTCAAACGTATACGTAATGGATCACCCGCTGATCCAGCATAAGATCAGCCATATTCGTCAGAAGGAACTCGGGTCGAAGGATTTCCGGGCCATGGTAAGTGAGATTGCCATGCTGATGTGTTATGAGGCGACGAGGGATCTGAAGCTGAAAGAAGTTGAAATTGAGACGCCGATCTGCAAGACGACCGGGAAGTGTCTGGCGGGGAAGAAGCTGGCAGTGGTTCCGATCTTAAGAGCTGGACTTGGCATGGTAGAAGGGATGCTGACGATGATCCCGGCTGCGAAGGTAGGCCATATCGGGCTTTATAGGGATCCGGAGACGCTGGAACCGGTAGAATATTATTGTAAGCTGCCGGCCGATTGCGAAGAACGAGAGACGTTTGTTGTGGATCCGATGCTTGCGACGGGAGGATCCAGCTCTGCGGCGATCCGGATGCTGAAAGAAAAAGGGGTAAAGAATATCCGCTTTATGTGCATCATCGCAGCGCCGGAAGGAATTGAGAGAATGCAGAAAGATCACCCGGATGTGGATCTTTATGTGGGAGCGCTGGATGAGTGCCTGAATGATCACGGATATATTGTACCGGGACTTGGGGATGCAGGAGACCGTATTTTTGGTACGAAGTAGGTGAGAAAAATGAGTGGAAAGAGAAATGATTATATTTCCTGGGATGAGTATTTCATGGGAGTTGCCATGTTATCAGGGAGAAGATCCAAGGATCCGAATACTCAGGTTGGATGTTGTATCGTAAGTGCGGATAATAAGATTCTTTCAATGGGGTATAACGGACTGCCGCGGGGATGCTCGGACGATGAGTTCCCGTGGGAGAGAGACGGGGATCCGCTGGAAACAAAGTATGTATATACGGTACACAGTGAATTGAATGCGATCCTGAATTACAGCGGAGGAAGTCTGGAAGGGGCAAAATTATATGTGTCGCTGTTCCCATGCAATGAATGTGCCAAGGCTATCATACAGAGCGGAATAAAAGAAGTTATTTATGACTGCGATAAGTATGCGGATACTTCTTCTGTGATGGCATCTAAGAGGATGTTTGACAGTGCGGGGGTGCGGTATCATCAATATCACAGGACCGGGCGAAAGATTGAAATTGAATTGTAAATGGATATTTCAGAAAGACATAACACTTTGAAGTATGTGTTGTGTCTTTTTTTTCGTGTTTTTCTGGAAGTTCAGGTAATAAAACAATGGGAGATGGTATATATTCAATTGAGGGACAGATTCTGTTTGAAGTGGAAATGCCCTGGCTCGAGTCGGGAGTGAGGAGATAAAAGAATGGAAAAAAGAAAATCATCAATTTTGATTCGTTTTATTTTAAGGGCGATTTTGGGACTGGTAGTTATTTTTGGAGTCAATCAATTTCTGGACTATAGAAATATTCCGGTTTCTGTAGGGATAAATCTAATTTCGTTTTTGACATCCGGAACCCTTGGAATTCCTGGGGTTTGTCTGCTGTATGGCATTATGTTTTATCAAATTATGTAAGTGTTGTACAAAAGCATTTTAATTTTCCGAAATTACTGGACAAGAAAAGTGGGCGGGGATATAATACACCTCACAAGAGAGTTACAACAATCAAAAAATCATTTTATGCAGTGTCTGTCTTGCAGGCACTCGCATCAAAGGAATGCAGAGGCATTCCTCAACATGCCATTTCGGCGTAAGTTTCAAAGTTATTTTTTAATAAAAGATGCTGGTATCAGTATCGGAAAGGAGCGTAATCAGGAATCAGTAGAGAAATAGTAATCTGTGATTCAGAGGAAGCATATGTGAAAAGGCTTGCCGAAGCACTGCTTTTGAAGCGGGAGGTGACAGCAGGAGTGCGGATCTGCTCATCTCTTGATATGTTGGAAAATCTGCTGGAAATAGGAGAAGTTCAGGCGCTTTTGATCAGCGATGAGATTCCATATGAATTGAGAAAGCGGGTATTTGGCGGCAGAAGAATTGTGCTTACAAGAACAAAGTGTGCGGATCTGGGGGAAGAGGAGCAGGAGCTCAGGAAATACCAGTCTGTGGACAAGCTGACCGCAGAGATCATGCAGGCTTTTCAGAAGATGGACATTCCGGCGGGATATTACGGAAAAGGCCGTGTTCTGGGAGTGTATTCGCCGGTTCACCGGGTCGGTAAGACAACATTTGCACTGAAGCTTGGCAAAGTACTTGCTGAACAGGAGAATGTACTGTATCTGAATCTGGAGGCATATGCAGGGATCGGGGGATATTTTCAGGATGGTGATGTTCAGAACCTTTCTCATCTACTGTATTATGCAAAACAGGAAAAGGATGATATCGGTGTAAGGATTGCATCCATGATTCGACAGATGGGAAATCTGGACTATATACCACCGATGAAGGTGTGGACCGATCTGAGAGAAGTGAGTATCCGGGAGTGGGAGGTTCTTCTTCAAAAACTGACCGGAGAGAGTATTTACGATACGGTGATCCTGGATCTGGGAAACGCCGTAGGAGATATTTTTGAGATTTTAAAACTGTGTGACTGGATTTTGTTTCCGTTTGCAAATGATGTCTATGCCAGGACAAAGATGGAGCAGTACAGCTATATTTTGAAGGCGCTTCGTCTTCAGGAGCTGGAAATGCATACGATTTATGTGGATATGGACAAAACGATGCGGCAGGCCGTGAAAGAGGCGGCCGGTGAATTGGAAATAAAGTCCGGAAAGGGGCACATGTATGTTAAGAGCAGAACAACTTCATGAAAAGGTCCTCTCCAGAATGGATTTTATGAGGGAACCGTCAGATGAAGAACTGCTTGAGATCATCCATAGTGTTTTGGAAGAAAGTTCAAAAAAACAATTCATTCCGCTCAAAGAAAAGGCGGCGCTTGGGAAGGAACTTTTTAATGCGTTCCGTAAGCTGGATATTCTGCAGGAACTGATCGAGGATGAGTCGATTACAGAGATCATGATCAATGGAACAGAGAATATTTTTATTGAGCGGGAAGGACAGATCTTCCTGTCCGATAAGAAATTTCTGTCCAGGGGTAAGCTGGAAGATGTGGTCCAGCAAATGGTGGCGGAATGCAACCGGATTGTCAATGAAGCATCCCCGATTGTGGATGCCAGGCTTAATGACGGCTCGCGAGTCAATGTCGTGTTGCCGCCTGCCGCTATCAATGGGCCGATTGTGACGATCCGAAAGTTCCCAAAACACAGAATTACGATGGAGCAGCTTCTGGAGTATGAATCCATCAGTGAGGAAGCGGCAGAATTTCTGGTTCGTCTGGTGAGAGCAGGATATAACATTTTTATCAGCGGCGGAACCGGTTCCGGGAAAACGACATTTTTGAATGTGTTGTCGGATTATATTCCCGAGACGGAACGAATCATTACGATCGAAACTAAAACGCACTTTTCGTGGTTTCTAGTAAGGTGTAGTTTTCCTTTAGAATAAAGGGATTGTAGGAGTTTTTATTGTTCTGTTTTAAAGTTACTTTTTAGGGTTTATTTTAACTTTAAACTCAAATCAAACACAAAAGAGAGGGGTATTATATGCCACAATTTTATATGATTGATATGTATAATGTTAGTATTATTATTAAGGTCAAGACAGAATCAGAGAAGTATTTTATTGATGTATTCAGAAAAGAAATAGAAATAGGAATGGTAACGGTAGAAAGTATTTGCAAGTGGTGTATATTGCATCATATACAGTATGGTATTAAGTTTAAATATTACAAGTACCCTAGAAATACGATATATAAGAATATAAAATATCTAATAGAATATATCGGAATGAAAAAAAGATATAAAAATTCAAAAAAAGGTATTGACAATTTAAGAAAGAGTGATATAATATAATATATAGAATATTCAAATCAAACAACGCCCGTGTCGTGGCAAAATTTCAAACAGAGAAGAACACAATTTATTATTAAGAAGTAACATCCTTGTTTTTGGTGTCTGTAAAGGATAGTACAGAAAAAGTGATAGCCCGTTGTTTGTATAGTACAAACAGAAAATGTCTACCATACCATGTTCTTAACGCTCTCTTTCTAACCGTTATAAAATGAAAAAGCAAACAAACAGCCAGTGAAGTTAGGTGTATTTAAATACCTTTTTTTCATTGGCTTTTTGTTTGTATAAAAAAGAAGGGTGTAAGGAATATGAATGATTCAGTAATAGGATTGGATGCGGTCACAATGGTATTTAGTGGAAAGTGTCCGGAACGTATAGAACAAAGAGTAGAAAGAAGAAACAAAGAAGGTCGATTGTATTTACAGGTCGACAAAACAAAACAAAGTGATACTTATGTTGTGACAATTATATTGCCCTCTATCATTCGTCCGTCAAATTCAAAGGGATTTTCATTATTGGATTCCGTTAAATTGGAATACGTGATAGATGTAGTGAAACATGATTTACAAGAGATTCTAGGAACGCAAGAACTAGAAAGGCTTGTTGTAAAAAAGATAGAGGTTAATGCAAACAAGGTTATTCCGTCAAAAGTAAATGCGGATGCTATAACAGCTTTTATGGCAAGGGCTCTGTTAAAGCCAGATGCTCAGCAAATAGAACACTGTCATGGTGTAAATTTATATGAAACAAGAACAATAAAATCCAGAACAATTGATGGATTTAAGACGGCACGAGATAGCTCTGGAAGGTATCAATGCAAATTTTACAGGAAAGACAGACAGCTAGGACTTGAAAACAAAATGGAACCTACTTTCCGCATGGAATTTCTATATAACGTAAAAGGGATTTCACAGGCACTTGGAAAAAGGGGAGCTGTGACGTTGACAGACATTCTGAGTAAAAATGCAATGCAGAAGTTGATACAAAAATATGTGATGGATGTTAGAGCAAGTATCATGCCACCTATACGGTTGTATTTAGAAGATGCAACAAATTTAGTGCTGAATGACTTAAAAGCGGGCAATGGAGCTTACAAAACGTTTCTGAGGAGATATGACGTAATCCAGTATGATTACAGAATTTTCAGAGTAGCAATGTCGAAGTTCTATAAAATGGTAGGAAACACAAAGCAGAGTGCAAGTGTACAGTGTAGCAGGATTAAAACAAAAGCATTAGAAGAAAGTATTGTTGTAAATGAAGGAACAATAAAACAATTGGAAGAAATGTTTCGTGAAATACGTTTACAGGAAGTGTAGTTAAATTATCAAAAACTGTTAACAAAAACTGTTAATTTTGTTCTTGTTTGATTTTGGCAAAACATTATTCAGAATCAATTTAAACACTGTTTAAAGGCAATTCAGAGAAGAAAAAGGGAAAACACAGAAACAGAAAAGTAACAATATAATTGTGATAACAGTGCAATATCAGAAGGGAGTGAACAGCGTGTATGGCATGGAAAACAGGACAGAGCGGAAATAAGAAAGGCAGACCTAGGCTAGATGAGGTGGAAAAGCAAAACGTCTCATATTTCAAACAAAGATTGAAAGAATATTCTGTTCCTGCGCTGGAAGAATTGTTTGAACTTATGACAAACTCTATCAATCAAGATATTCGATTCAAATGCGCAACATATATCCTAGACCGTTGTTACGGAAAAGATTTTGTTGCAGAGAAATTAGAAGAACAGAACAAAGATATAACGATAAAGTTGATTACAAGACAGGGAACAGAGGTTGACCAAGCACTGATAGATAAGGAAGAACAGGAAATGTGGAATGAAGCAATAATGGAAGATGATACAGACGATTGGGGAACAGATGATATTTATTTAGGTTAAGAAAGGAAGTTGATTATTATGTCATGGGCTGAAAGAGCATATGAATATAGAACAAATGGAAAAAGAAAACAGGAAGATAAAGAGGACATTGCAAATAGATTGATTCAAAGAAGAAATAGATTGTTTGAAAGAATCGGTAAGATAAGCAATTATAAAGAACTTATTGAGGTAAATAATGAATTAAAAGCCTTAAAAGCAGACGGTTATACAGACAGCAATGATTTAATTATGTTACGAAAACAAATGAAGGAACAAGTGCAGGAGTTAAAACAAACGCTCACAACAAAGCGAGAAGAGATTGCTAAAAAGCAGGATTCGCTTAAAAAGGAAAGGTATTCGGAAAGTATTGATACATTAACACAGGTAAATGCAGAAGCGGATAAGATTCTGTTAGAGTTACTTTTACAGTTATCAAAAGATGATGTAAAGAACAAAGTTATTGTTTCGGATATGATGAAACGGCAGGACAGAGCTACGTCTATTGCAATTATGAAGCTATCACAAATGCCTATGTACGATGGCTTAATTACGCCGAAAATGAAAGAAAATCTGTTAGTGCAGAGTAAGTCAGATGCGGAAATTAAATGGCAGGAAAAGCAGGATAATAAGGTTGTAGAGGTTGGAAAAGAATTAGCAGATGTCACAATGAAAAGTTTTATGCTTGACAAAACAGAAGCGGTTATTTTCCCGAAAGAAAATGTTGTGTTCAAATAAAGAGAGGTGTCAGATATGAAAAAGGCAATGAATAATAAAAATACAAGTAATAAACAGAGGGAAACTATGAAGGTAGTAGAAACAGTTCAAACAAAGAAAGAATTGTGCGAAGAACAGGAGCAGAAAGCACCGTTGATGTTGACGATAGATGAAACAGCGAGTAAAAGCGGATTGTCAGCGTATACAATCAGAACATGGATAAAGACAGGGGTTTTACCATATGTTCTGATTGGTAGAAAATATTTAATCTCATGGGATAACTTTTGTAAATTCCTTAATTCTAATATGGGGGTAGCGTAACATGGATAAAGAAGCAAACAATACAACAGCAGAAGAAACCGAAGCGATTTACAGAGTAGTAACAGATGCATATAAAGAAAGATTTAAGATTAGAACATGGATTTTTAATAAGATTCTTTCTCATATGTTAGAAAAGATGCAGGAAGAACCAACAATATATCTTATTATGGATAACATGAGGAAACATAGAAAACATACTGTTTAAAAAGGTATACCTTTAAGGACGGCAGAAAAGAAGTGTTATATGTATTGTTTTGCGTTTGTAAATGACAAAACAAATAAAAACAAACGTTTATAAAATTAGTTGACATTTATAAACGAAAGTGCTACTATAATAGTATCATATTAAGAAAACAAACAGGGAAGTGATACAATGATTTATGGTTATGCACGAGTAAGCAGTAAAGAACAGAATTTAGACAGACAATTAGCAGAGTTGAGACAGGCAGGAGTTGAAGAAAGAAATATTTTTACTGATAAGGAAAGCGGTAAAACATTCAATAGGAAAGCATATAACTTGTTGGTGGGAACAGAAAAAAGTGCTTCAATGTTACGGAAAAATGATTTGTTGATTGTTTATAGCATTGACAGATTAGGGCGAAACTATTCAGAAATTATGAAACAATGGAAGTACATAACACAAGAGATTCAAGCAGATATAAAAGTGTTAGATATGCCATTGTTGGACACGAGTAAACAGGATAACAGCCTTGATAACAGATTTGTTGCAGAGTTGGTTTTGCAGATTCTTTCATATGTAGCACAAAAAGAACGAGAGAATATAAAGATAAGACAAGCACAGGGAATAAAAATTGCAAAAGAAAAAGGGAAACATTTAGGTAGACCGTTAGCAGAGTTTCCTTTAAATTGGAAAGAGGTCTATTCCGAATGGAAAAATAAGAACATAACAGCAGTAGAAGCAATGAAGAGAATGGAACTTAAAAAGAACACGTTTTATAATCTTGTAAAGCGTTATGAGAACGAAAAAGAGAGATAAAAGAGGTGTAAAATATGGCAACGATAACACCAATTAAAAACAGTAAAAAGGGAGCATACAGAATAACTGTATCAAATGGGTATGATTCAAACAACAAACAAATCAGAATATCTACCACATTCACACCCGATAAAACAAAGTCACAGAGACAACAGGAAAAACAAGTACAGGAATTTGCGATTAACTTTGAACGACAGGTGAAAACAGGAAAGGTGTATAGTGGCGATAAAATCAGTTTTGCGGATTTTACAAAGGAATGGGAAGAGAAAGAAGCAAAACAAAACTTAGAAGAAACAACATTGTATAGTTATAAGGGGCATTTGAAAAATGTTATCCTTCCTGCCATAGGGAAATATAAAATGTCAAAAGTAACACCTGCTATATTGGAACAATTTTATAGAAGCCTTACAAAGGACAATGCAAGGAAAGATGGAAAAGGAAGTTATAAAATTGCCAGTATAAAGAAATTCCATAAAATTATTAGTGGAATTATGAGGACAGCGGTTAGATGGAATGTTATAGAAGAAAATCCTTGTGATAAAGCTGAATTGCCAAGAGAACGAAACAAAAATAATGATGTGAAGCATTTTACACTTGAACAGGCAATGACGTTTTTAGAAGCAATGGACAAGCCTTATAGTGTTCCTTACAATGGACATAAAATAACAGTTCCAAGTGGTAATGTAATAGAATTAGATGCATATATCAAAGAAAGGATGTTACCTATTCAATTTAAAATATTCTATCGTTTATCTTTGTTCGGGGGATTGCGAAAAGGGGAACTGATTGCATTGACATGGCAGGATATTGACTTTGAAAACAATGCTATAAGCATCACAAAGTCAGCAGGTCATATACAGGAAGGACAAGCGATAAAGGCAACAAAAACAGTTAATTCCAACAGAGTTATACCTGTACCAAAGACAGAGATAGATTTGTTGAAAAGATGGAAAACAGAACAGAAAAACTTTATGCTAACGGTTGGTAGTAAATGGGAAGGTTATAGGGGAAAGGAATTTGATAAAAACAGTGTATTCATTCAAACAAATATCAATTATGGGAAAACAATGAATGTTTCAACGCCTTATAGAAAGTTTGTTGATTTTATAAATTACTATAATCAAACAGTGGAAAAGGAAGAAAACAAATTGCCAGTGATTCCGTTACATGGGTTAAGACATACGTGTGCGACATTGAATATAGCACTGGGAACAGATATAAAGACCGTACAAGCCATATTAGGACACGCCAACATACAAACTACATTAAATACATATGCTCATGCATTGGAAGAAAAGAAGCGTGAAGCATCAAATGCACTGGACATGCTATTGAATAAACAGGCATAAAACACAAAATAAACACAAAAGTAATTAGCACCTTTGAAAAATAGGGTGCTTTTCTTATGTAAAAAAAATATCAGTATTCCTTGTAAATACGCTATTCTCTAAACAATTATAACAAGCGTATGTTTTATGGTGAGTTATCACGATCGAGGATAATGCAGAGCTGCAGATCACGGAACTTCCCAATCTTGTGCGGTTGGAAGCACGAAACGCAAATGTGGAAGGAACCGGGGAGATTAGTATCCGTGATCTGATTCGAACGGCGCTCAGAATGAGGCCGGACAGAATTATCGTAGGTGAAGTCCGGGGAAAGGAAGCGGCTGATATGCTCCAGGCCTTTAACACGGGCCATGACGGTTCTCTGAGCACCGGGCATGCGAACAGTCCGAAAGATATGCTTTCCAGGCTGGAAATGATGACCCTTATGGGAATGGATATCCCGCTTTCTGCAGTGCAAAGGCAGATCGCTGCAGGAATTGATATTATGGTGCATCTAGGCAGATTGCGGGACAGAAGCAGAAAAGTATTGGAAATTGTGGAGGTACTTGGATATGAGAAAGACGAGATCCGATTGCAGTCCCTGTTTTCGTTTAGGGAAACGGGAGAGAAGAACGGAAAAATCCAGGGAGAGTGGGTGAAAAATGCCGATTTGCTGCGGCGGGAAAAGCTTTTGGCAGCAGGGTATTAGCAGACAGGAATACCTGCTGGCGGCGGCAAAAAGTGTGTCCGTAGTCGCGGCGACGGCGTATCTTTTTTATTCCGAATGGTGGGCGGTAATTCTCTTGTTTCCGCTTGGAGTTCTTTATTTTAAACGAAATGAGGAACAGCTGGAAAAGAAAAAAATACAGGAATTTGAACGCCAGTTTCAGGATGCTCTGCAGTCCCTGGGTGCACAGATGAATATCGGATATTCTATGGAAAATGCAATCAAGGAAGTGCAGAAGGATCTGCAGGTAATGTATAAGAATGACACTGTGATCGTGCGTGAATTTTCATACATGGTCAGTCAGCTGAACCTGAATGTGAATGTGGAGCTGGTCTGGGAGGAATTCGCAAAGAGAGTGAATATTCCGGAGGCAGACAGCTTTGTGACGATATTTGCACAGGCAAAGCGAAGCGGCGGTGACAGCATTGCCATAATTAAAAATGCAGTCAGGCAAATCGTGGAGAAGGCAGAGGTGAACCGCGAGATCGCAACGGTGATCGCGGAAAAGAAGTTGGAATTTCAGGTAATGTCGGTCATTCCTTTTGGGATCATTGGATATATGAGAATCAGTTTTCCCGAATTCATGGATATTCTTTACGGAAATATCCGGGGAGTCCTCTTTATGAGCGGATGCCTTCTTGCATATCTGGCCGCATGGAGACTGGGAAACAGAATTGTGGAGATAGAGGTGTGATATGTGGGTATGCATAGCAGTGTATTTTATCCTTGGCATGGTATGCATTGTACTGCGCTATAGGAAGCTGCTTATCCATTATGATAAAAAATTGTGGAAAACGATTTTTTATGTGATGTTTTGCGCGGCGACGATTGCTCTGTTAACAGAAATCAGTGGTCAGGGCGTGATGCAGAATTTCGGCAAGGTCAGGATCAATCGGGAAGATTATGGCGGGAATTCGGTAAATCATCAGCTTCAGATGCAAATCGAAGGTGAGAAATCTGAAAATGTAGAGATACAGGTTTCTCCCAGAATGTACAGCGAGGAGGAAGTCCAGTCTTTGTTCCGGCAGGCTATGAATAAGCTGGATCAAGTAATACTGGGTGAAAATGAAACGGCGGATCATGTGGTCAAGCCACTATGTTTCCCGCAGGAGCTGGAGGGATACCCGTTTGCTATTTCCTGGGAACCGGGGCGTTATGACGTGATGGATATGAACGGAAGGATCAATCAGGATGCGGTGCTGGAAGAAGATCCGGAAGGCGAAGGAGTCCTTGTAAAGATTACGGGGATCCTGCGTTACGGAACTGAGGAAGCTGCTTATAATACACAGGTTCTTGTATTTGCAGATGTGGAAGAGACAGAAACGATACGGAACCAGGTGCTTAATGCAGCAAGACAGGCAGAAGAAGTATCGCGGGAAGAGAAATCTTTTGTACTTCCTGAACAGGTAAATGGCAGGACAGTCCGATGGAGATTCAGGAAAGAATCAAAGGTCATGCCGGTATTGATGCTTGGAGCAGTTATCTGCGTATTTCTGGTAGTGCAGGAAAGACAGAAGAAAGAAAAGCTGCGAAAAGACAGAAAAGAACAGATGCTGTTCGACTATCCCGAGATCGTGAGCCAGTTTACGATGCTGATGGGAGCAGGAATGACGGCAAAGAATGTCTGGAAGAAAATAACGGCAGATTACTGTGGACAGAAAGAAAGAGGAGGCCGGGTGCGGGATGCATATGAAGAGATGGTCATCACACTTCAGGAAATGCAGAGCGGCATACCGGAGGCAGAATGTTATGAGCGGTTTGCCGCAAGATGCGGTCTGGTTCCGTATATGAAAATGGGAGCGCTTCTTTCCCAGAATCTGAGAAAGGGCGCAAAAGGGACTTCGGATATGCTGAAAATGGAAGCGATTCAAGCCATGGAAGACAGAAAAAGCAGAGCAAGGCGTCTTGGAGAAGAAGCAGGTGTCAAGCTGTTGCTTCCGATGCTTCTGATGCTGGTAATCGTTCTTGTGATCGTCGTTGTTCCGGCCTTTCTTTCTATCGATCTGTAGGCTGGGAAGGAAAGACGAGGGAGGTGAAAGGATGAAGCGTGTGAAAAATATGATCAGATCAGTCTGGATCCGGGCACAGTGTGTGATGCACGATAACCGGGGAATTTCGGTGATTGAACTGATTTTGGTTTTGGTGGTCATTATTGGACTGGTGTTAATTTTTAAATCACAGTTAACCAGTCTGGTGGAAACAATTTTTGAAAAAATTACGAGTGAAAGTGCAGGAATTTAGTAGTAATTAAACGGTTCTTATTCTGAAAATGGGCGGTATAGAAAATGAAAAAAATGGTGAAAGGGGAGCTGACAGCTTTTCTTAGTCTTGTATTTATCCTTCTGGTCTCACTGGTGGGAGCTGTCCTTGAAAGCGCATCCATTCAGGTGATGAAAAATGAAAGAAGGGCAGATGCCACCAGAGCGATGGAATCTGTATTTGCAGAATATCAAAGAGATCTTCTGGATCGATATGAGATATTTGCACTGGATGAGAGCTATGAATCGGAACAGGTATCAGAGTCTGCTATTTTAAACCGAATGTCCTATTATGGGGCAGAAAATATGGACAAAGAGATCGATGCGATTCGTTATCTGACGGATGAAAACGGGAAGGCATTTTATGACCAGGCGGTTCAGTATGAAAAAGAAAAGACGGGGGCAGCGGCGGTAGAGGAGATGGCCGGGAAATCTTCTGTGTGGAAAGAACAGGAGAGCCAGGCAGAGCAATACGAAAAAGAGGATACAGAGACGAGTTTTGAATTAGAGCGTATGCTTGAAGAGGAAAGCCAGAAGCTGCCGCAGGAAGGAAATCCGCTTCCGGTCGTTTCGAATATAAAGGCAGGTGGAATATTGAATTTTGTCCTGCCGGATGGATTTGAGGTTTCGGATAAGACAGTGGATCTGTCATCGTTTGTATCACATCGTGAACTGCAAAGCGGTTATGGAAGCTTTCGGGAGAAGGTTCAGGGAACCGGTGACACCATTTTTTTCAATCTATACCTTATGGATCATTTTAATCACGCAGTTAAAAAAGAAAAAGAAAGTGTGCTTCAATATGAGTTGGAGTATCTTCTTGCAGGAAAGTCAAGTGACAGGGAGAATCTGGAGGCGGTTGTAAAGAAACTCTGCAGTATCAGGTTCGCCGTCAATTATGCTTATCTTCTGACAGATGTGGAAAAGCAGGCAGAGGTGCAGGCTGCATCCGTGGCAATGTGTGCGCTCCTTGCAGTTCCGGGCATAACTGAGGTTGTAAAGCAGGCACTTCTCCTTGCATGGGCGTATGGAGAAGGAATCGTTGATGTGAAAACTCTTCTAACCGGGAAAAGAGTTCCTTTAGTAAAGTCGTACGAGACGTGGCAACTTTCGTGGGAGAACCTTCTGCATCTGGGGGAAGATCAGTCGGTTCTGGAAGGCAGGGATGCAGAGGGCGGATATTCTTATGAAAAGTATTTGCAGGTGCTGCTTATGCTGGAAAAAAAGGAAAAACTGACAATGTGGGCATTGGATCTGGAAGAACTGAATCTCAGAGAAATTGCAGGAAAAACATGGTTTCGCGCAGACTCATGCGTGGTGGCGTTAAGAGCCAATATGGACTGTGGACTGCGCAGATCGATCCACTACAGATTTGCGGCAGAATATCAGTACAAATAGAGGGAAAATAAAAGGAGGTGGATACAGATGTCTTTTCCGTTCCTCGATTTTTTGGTCTGTATAATTGCAAACATATATGATACACGTCGATACAACAATTCTTTCAGGAAGGAGGAAGGATTTGGTTTCTCGCGAAAAGGCGCAGCTCTCTTGACGGAAAAGGCATCTGTATCTGCCTCGCGAAAAGCGCGGATCATGGAAGGCAGCATCACTGTGGAAGCTGTCGTGTGTATTCCGCTGTTTTTATATGCATCTATTTGTCTGATTTGGCTGTTGGAGCTTCGTTCCATACAGCTTGTCGTCAGGGAAGGGATGCAGGGAGCCGGAAAAGAGCTGGCACAGGAATGCTATGAGCTGCCGCTTCTTATTCCGGCAAGAGTGGAATCAAAGATCGTCAGTCTGATCGGGGAGGAGCGGCTTGACCGAAGCTGTATTGTGGAAGGGAGCGAAGGCCTGGAATGTGAAAAATCTTACATCTGGCCGGGAAGCGCGATCATCGAATTAAAGACAAGCTATCAGGTAAAGCTTCCGTTTCCGCAGTTTTTGATTCCGCCGATCCGGTATCAGGAGTCTATGAGAATCAAAGGATGGACCGGGTATGTGAAACAATCCTTTGGTCAGACGGGACAGCAGGAAATTGTGTATATTACGGAAACAGGAATCGTTTATCACAGGGATTATCACTGCACATATCTGGAACCGTCTGTACGTCTGGTGTCGCTTGAAGAGATCGAGCCACTGAGAAATCAGAGTTCCGGAAAATATTATCCCTGTGAACTGTGCGGAAGGTTCTGTAAGGGGAATGCTTATATCACGGATTATGGGAATCGGTATCACAGTACTTTGGACTGCAGCGGTGTGAAACGAAAAATTTATGCAGTCCCGATCCGTGAAGTTAAGGGAAAGGGAGCGTGTTCAAAATGTGGAAAATAGAAGAAATGGCTGTTCTGGCATTTCTGGGAGCGGGGGCCGTATATGACTTCAGGAATAGAAAAATCCCGGCAGGTTATCTGATGTTTGGAACAGTAGGAATTGTTTTTTATCTGGCATTCGAGGGTCAGATGGAGTGGTATCTGTGGCTTCCGGGACTGGCGACCGGACTGCTCTTCCTTCTTTGTTCCAAGATCACCGAAGAAGGGATTGGATATGGGGATAGCTGGATGATCCTGAATCTGGGACTTTTTCTCGGAATCTGGCGGCTTCTGATATCGCTCGGCATTGCATTTTCGGCGGCAGCAGCGGCGGCGGGAGTCGGTCTGGCGCTGAAAAAATGGAATCGTAAGACGAGAATACCCTTCTATCCCTTTCTGGTAGTCGGTTATGTGGGGGCATTGTTATGGTGAAAAGAGGAACAGAAGGAATAAAAAAGAAGTCCGGGCGGACTGTGCGTGCCTCGACCGTGGTGGAAATGGCGTATCTGATGCCGCTTGTGCTTATGGTGTGGATGCTCGTGATTTTCGGGTTGTTTTACTATCATGATAAAACAATCTTAATGGGAGCGGCATATGAAACGGTAATTGTGGGAAGTGAGATCTTATATGGGATGGAAGAGTTCCCGCAGGAAGAAATGGAGAATTATTTTCGTGAGAGAATACGGGGAAAACTGATGTTTTACGGGCAGGTGTCCGTGAATGTATATGAGGAACAGCAGAGGATCATTGCAAAGGCCAGTGCGAGTGGGAAAGGGATGGAACTTCAGGCATCCGGAAGTGCTGTCATTACGGAGCCTGAGAAGCAGATCCGCAGGCTGAAAGCCGGAAAGAAGAAGTTGGAGGGTGCGCTGCAATGAAGACGGAATATGAACGGAATCTGCATCATGCATGGATGATTCTGGAGTTTGATGAGATCTATGAAGAAGATTACCAGATGAGGATGCTGGCAGAGAACCATCTTAACTGTCTGCTGGATGTAAAGGGACAGGGAATGGACCGGAAAAGCAGGTACCAGTATGAGGTGGGCGGAAAGACATCGATGGCTGCGATGGGAGAACGTCAGAAATGGAATTTTTCGCGGATGAAGGAATTCATGCAGCAATTTGTGGAAGCAGTGCGCGAGGTGAATAATTATCTCCTTGATGTGAATTGTCTGAACCTGGATCCGGAATATATCTATTACCAGAACGGACGATATTTTTTCTGCTATTGTCCCGCATTCAAGGGAAATATATGGGAGGCATTTCATGTACTGACAGAATATTTCGTCAGAGAGACAGATTATGAAGATAAAGAGGCAATCTATCTTGCATGCGAGCTTCATAAAGCTTCTATGGAAGATAACTATAATATAGAACAAATACTGGAGAGGATTCTGGAAAGGAAAGAGCAGAGAATGGAAGACGTGAAGAAAAATCTGAAATACGGTAATGCAGCATATGAACTTAAAGAGGATCAAATCCTGGATGATTGGGCCGGTGAACAGGAGCTGAAGGGAAATGTGATGAAAGACAGAGAAACAGTATGGGGATTTGTGACGAGAAAAATCAGGAAAAGAAATCACAGAAATTGGGAAAATCGGGAGGTGCAGGAAGAAAATGAAGCGGAAAATTATCGGAATTTTTGAGTAAAGTACTTCCGCCGGGAATCATTTCCAGCGGAAGTGAATGTAAAATATTGGTAACAAAACACTTGTAAATCATACTCTCATTCCATATAATAAAAAATAAGGTTATGAAATGGGCAATAATACAGTAAAACGACTGCCCTTCTGAACTTCTGAATCTACAGATATGGTTCCGCCGTGAGCTTCGATGGTACGTTTGGCGATTGCAAGTCCGAGACCGGTTCCGCCGGTTTTATGGGTTACGAAAGCATCAAATATCTCGTCAAGCTGTTCTTCGGGAATACCGCAGCCATCATCTGAGATAATGATTTTCAGAAAATGGTCATCTGTATCGGCCTCCAGCCGGATGGTCCCGTGAGCAGACACCGCATCACCGGCGTTGCGAAGAAGATTGAGAAAGACTTCCTGAAGCTTTACCTTATCTCCCTGGATGACCGGAAGTTCAGGAGAGATTCGGGAAGTAAATTCAATGTCTGTTTCGGCGCAGGAAGCGGCAAAGGACAGACAAAGATGACTGAAAAAATCGAAGGCAGAAAAAGAAGAACGGTTGATACGTTCTCCGTTGTTATAGGCAGAAAGCTCCTGCAGCAGAGAAATCATAAATTCAATATCTTCCCGCATGTCATTCCAGTGACGGAAATCCCGTGTCTCAGGATGCTGGGACTCGATCAACTGTAATGTACTGTAGATGAGTGTGAGAGGATTACGGATCTCGTGGCTGATCTTGCTGATCGTATATTGCTGGTCATCCAGAAGCTTTTGGATCAATGCCCTGTTTTCAGGTTTTGCGTTCATCAGTTGTTGTAATTGCTCATAATCATGATTTGTTAATGACATTATCATACCGCCTTTCCAAACATAGTGTAGCATTGGCGGTATAGATATTCAAATATATTTTAAAGAAAGAGGTAAGAAATATGAGAGATGAGAACTGTATTTTCTGTAAAATTGCAAACGGAGAGATTCCTTCAGCTACGTTGTATGAAGATGATGATTTCAGAGTCATTCTGGACCTTGGACCGGCAACAAAGGGACATGCCCTGATCCTTCCGAAAGAACATTATGCGAATCTGTATGAGATTGACGATGAACTTGCAGCAAAAGCATTCAAACTGGCGAAAAAGATGGTCATCAAGATGACAGAAGTGCTTGGATGTGACGGATATAATGTTGTACAGAATAATGGCGAGGCAGCAGGACAGACAGTTTTCCATTTCCATATGCATCTGATCCCGCGGTATAAGGATGATGATGCACGCTTCGGATGGAAGACAGGACAGCTCACGGATGAAGTCAGAGACGAAATTCTTGCAAAATTAAAATAAGGAAATCGGAACTGAGTAAACATGAGTGAGATACAGAGGGGTGTAAGTGTGGACACTCAAGATAAAGATACACGTAAATTTGAGGAAATTTACATTAAGTACAAAGAAGTTGTGTACAAAACCGCGCTGCGTTACTCTGATTACAATAGAGAGATTTCTCAGGAGATGACACAAGAAGTATTTGTGAAATTGTGTGATTATCCGAATCTGCTCCAAGAAGAATATATTGGTGCATGGTTGGTGACAAGTGTAAAAAATGCGACGATCAATTGCATAAAGAAGGGAAAATACGAGATCCTGAGTGAAGATGGGGGTTTCATTGCAGAAACAGAGAATAGTACGCAGAAAAGTCCGGAGGATGCGTTCTTTGAAGAGTTCACACGGGATCAGAGAAACAAGAAGGCAAAGAGGATTCTTGATGATCTGTACGAGATCAATGAACGCTGGTATGATGCTGTGACAAAATCTTATTGTCTGAACATGCCACAGAAAGAAGTGGCCGAAGAGATGGGAGTCAGTATCGAAGTGCTTCACAGTGTTTTGTACAGAGCCAGAGAATGGGTAAAGAAAAGATATAAGTCCGATGAGGATTAAGAAAACGGAGAATGGCAACAAAAAACAGGTGCCGTTCCGGCACCTGTTTAACATGCATATTTCATATTTATCTGGATGCTGCTTCCTCGATCAGACCGATGATGGTCTCGATCGGACTTTGCTGTGAGGACTGATTCATTGCTTCCACAAAGGTTTCGCGGGAGTCGTAAAGCTTATGAACAGCCGAAAGGAGACGTTCGTCAGTCAGCTCTTCTTCTTCCAGGACCATGCTGAATTTCTGGCGTTCGAAAGAGCGGGCATTGAGAATCTGGTCTCCGCGGCTCGCACTTGCAGAAAGCGGAATCAGCAGATTCGGTTTGCGAAGGGCAAGAAGCTCGCAGATCGCATTGGCTCCTGCGCGGGAGATTACAATATCTGCCAGAGCGAAGAGATCTCTCAGTTCATCCTGAATATATTCGAACTGAGCATAACCTTGCAGACCTTTCAGGGATTCATCCAGTTTACCTTTGCCGCAAAGGTGGATGATCTGGAATTCTTCCAGCAGCTGAGGAAGGATTTTGCGGACAGCCTGATTGACTGCGGCGGCGCCGAGACTTCCTCCGACGATGAGGATGACCGGCTTTTCTTCCTGGAAACCACAGAATTTGCGGGCTTTTTCCTTATCACCGGTCATAAGCTCCTGACGGATCGGAGAACCGGTAAGGACTGCTTTATCTTCAGGCAGAGCCTTCAGAGTTTCAGGAAAATTGCAGCAGACTTTGGTCGCGGATGGAATCGAGATTTTGTTCGCAAGACCCGGAGTCATATCGGATTCATGAATGATGACCGGAACGTGGTTGCGTTTTCCGGCGATCACAACCGGAACACTGACGAATCCGCCTTTTGAGAAAATAACATCCGGTTTTAAATCTTTTATAATTTTATTTGCTTCGCTGAATCCCTTCAGAACACGGAAAGGGTCTGTAAAATTCTGAAGGCTGAAATAACGGCGGAGCTTTCCGGAAGAAATACCGTGGTATGGAACGCCCTGCTTTTCAATCAGGCTTTTCTCTATACCATTATATGAACCAATGTAATGTATATCGTATTGAAGTTCCTTTAAACGCGGTAACAGCGCAATATTTGGTGTAACATGCCCGGCAGTACCACCGCCGGTTAAAATAATACGTTTCATAGATAGTCCTCCCACTTTATCATATTATGCGGGGGTTAAAGTCATGCATTTTCATATTAATATGAATGACATAACTTGTTGACCCTGATACCATATAATTTTAGCAGATAAAGGAAAAAGGTCAAGAAAAAGGGAAAAGAAATCATAAAGAATGATTGCAGCCAAGGAATAAAAACTGGCTGTGACAAAGAATGAGGTTGCTGAAATGAAGAATGAACAAGAAAAATTGGAAGATTTTTTGAAATCAGAACTGATGAAAGAGGGAGATGAAATTCTGGCAGAAATAGAAGCAGATGAATCCCTGAAAGATATTTCACTTCCCGAGGAGATGGATGAGGGATTATGGAAGAAAATCCAAAAGAAGCAGGCTGAAAAGGCTGCTTATGAGGCGTTGTCTGAAAAAGATAAAGAGGCACTGCGTCTGGGGCGGGAAATGATGATGCTGAATGGCGATGATGTTGGTATGGGTGAAGGGGAAGATGAGAAGAATGCGGTTGGAGAACGTTATGCGGAAAGCGCGGTAGAGAATGACGGTGCTAAGGTTGTGAAGTACTCGAGAAAGAGGAAGAAGAGAGTTTATCTCTTGGTTGCGGCTGTGGCGGTGTTGGCGCTGGCGGCTGGGATGACAAGTATTGGTGGAGCACCGTTTGTTACTGGAGTAATGAACAAAATTGTTGGTGAAAGAGAAGTGCTCCAGGTGGATAGCGAAAGAGAAGGGGAAGATGATAGACTTAGTACGGAGAGCGAGGAAGAGAAGGCGTGGCAGGCGGTTAAAGATAGGCTAGAAATTGAACCAGTTAGATTAGGTTACAAACCTGTAAAAATGAATTTTGTTGATTATGAGATAGATGAAGCAGTTGGAGAAGCATGTTTTATATATGATTATGAAGGTGTGGCTATCGAATATCAAATGTGGGCTAATTACAGAAATAAATCAGTGGGATATGATATAGAGGATAAATTGGTAAAGAAAGAAGTGTTAATCGTATCTGATGTAGAGATAGAAATAAGCTGTTACCAAGTTGAGGAAAATCAAGCGCAAGAGTACGTTGCTCGATTTAATAATGCAAATGTAAACTATGTTTTAAATAGTTGTATTAAAGAAGCGGAATTTGTTGACATAATAAAAAATTTAATTTTTTAGAAAAATTGCGTAAGTTTTTCAGAGTTCGATTGTTTATATAGTAAAGAGAAAAAACAGGAGGCAGGAATGAAGAAACTTAAAGCGATTTTAT
This sequence comes from Bariatricus sp. HCP28S3_A4, assembly GCF_052066395.1. Lineage (NCBI taxonomy): Bacteria > Bacillati > Bacillota > Clostridia > Lachnospirales > Lachnospiraceae > Bariatricus > Bariatricus sp. HCP28S3_A4. Next base: position 44,602 of record NZ_JBQHSE010000027.1, read on the forward strand.
TAATGGTAACAATGATTATTGGTTTAACATGTACGTCAAAGATAGATGTTAAAGCGACAGAAGAAGTAGAGTGTGTAGATGGATCATATTTGACAGATGATGATTATTCTGAAGGAGAAGATGTAAAAATTACTAGAGGGGTGTATTTAAAGAGTGGAACTTCAACAATATCGGAAGTTGGAACAGGAAAAATAGCGGCGGGAGGCAGAACTGTTGGACAAACGACAGTATCTGAGATTGCTGTTTATGTTTCAGTAGAAAAATTGGTAAATGGAAGTTGGCAAACATATACAACTTGGTCTGCGAAGAAAAGCAATGCGGTTTTAGTAAGTACAAGTAAAACATTATCCGTTCCAATAGGTTATTATTATCGAGTTTATTCTACGCACAAAGCAAATTCGGATATAAGTGGTTCTTTCACCAACGGAATCCACATTTAACCGTTACCCATAAAAGCCGTTCCCCTTCCCGCTCACCCATTCAGCGGATTCCTTATAACTACTGCGTAATATTCTCTTACCCAGGGACAACTACAAAATAAAATAAAAAAATATTATGTAAAGTGCCCGCCGACTAAATGAACTCAAATGGGCAATTGGATATAGGCAGTAGTTATAAGAAATCCGCTGAGAGCGGGAAGTTACAAAAACCTTACATTAATACTGGATACAGTCAAAACAAGAAAAATCAGAGAGCTTCTTCTGACTATTACATTTAATATTGCAAGAGACGGTGAAAAAATACCTTACATTATGTGACCGTTTTTTGATTTATATTTTATGTAATAGTCAGATGCAGTTTGCGCCCTCTGGCGGTCGCAAATGCGTTTTTCAACGGCCGCTATGCGGAGCAGAACGGCCGCTCGTATTTAGTTGATTGTTGATAAGTTATCGTATGTTTAT
>NZ_JBQHSE010000028.1:0-41570 GCF_052066395.1 Bariatricus sp. HCP28S3_A4
AGTAAATATGAAGGAAAGTCCAGGTCAGGGTTGTTTCACGAAGTATTTTGAAACTACTAAGACCTCCACATTTTTTGGCAAGAAACACTTTTCCCTCTTATATATTTTTCCTTAATTTCTCTGTCATCCGCTAAATAAATCAGCCGTTCCAGCCTTTTTCCCACATCTAGTTTCTGCGGATGCTCCAGGCGGCTGTCATCCAGGACAACCGCATCAAATTCATATCCCGGTTCAAAACTTCCTACTCTTCCAAAGAATGCTCCGCCTCCTTTTGTGGCCATATAGAATACTTCATCAATTGTGAGTGGTTTTAAGGAAGAATCCAGCATTCTCCATCTGAGCTTGGAGACCTGAATTGCCTGTGTCATGGCATAAAAAATATTTTCTGATGAACCGGCAGCCACGTCACTCCCCAGCCCAACATGAATTCCTTCCTCCAGGAAACGACGCACAGGTGCTGCTCCCGATGCCAGATTTGCGTTAGATTCCGGACAATGAGCGACAAAAACGCCCCGCTCTTTTATCATTTTTATTTCTTTCTCATTACTATAAACACAATGCGCCATTATTGTAGGACATTCTCCACCAAACAAATCGAATCTGGCATATGCATCTGCATATACTTCTGCCCAGGGACATAATTCTTTCACCCATTCTCCTTCACTCGGATTTTCCGAAAGATGAGACTGTACTGGAAGCCTATAAAGCTTTTGTATCTTATTCAATTCATTCATAAGCTCATCTGTACAGCTTGGAGTAAAGCGTGGCGTAAGAATCGGAAGTGTATTTTGATATTTCCGGTTCTCCACTTGCATCAGCCATTTTACAGTTTCTTCCGCCGATACCCTGTAAGACTCCTCACGCAGATAATCCGGTGCATTCCTATCCATATTTACTTTACCCACCATAGTTACTAATCCACTTTCTTCCAACCGATCCATCAAAAGCATCGTTGCATCACGATGAACCGTCGCAAACACACACGCCCTTGTCGTTGCACTCTTTTTAAGATTATCGGTAAAAATTCTGTAAGCTTTATCTGCATATTCTAAGTCCTTAAATTTGGCTTCTTCCGGGAACGTATTTGTTTCCAGCCAATCCAAAAGTTCCAAGTCCATTCCAAGGCCACGGAATGAATACTGGGGTGCATGGATATGCAGATCCGTCAGCCCTGGAATAATGATGTGATCTCCATAGTCAATAACCGGCAGATTCTCATATGCATCCGGGATTTCTTTGAATACACCTTCGCTTCTACCTTCCACACAAATTACATATTGATTTTCTGCCACTTCAATATTATCACTCTTCCGGCTGTAGCAAATATTCCCTTTAAGAATAAAATCGGTTCCCATTTTATTTCTCCTCTCTCTGAACGTAGAAATTCCCACTGCTTTGATATAAAAGCAGCGGGAACTTATAGTCAACTATTATGGTAGTTTGTAGAAACGTTCAACCAATCTTGAACATATATAAGTTTTTTTGTTTTTATTTTACCATTTTTTCTTTATCATTTCAATAGGGGACAAACCGCCCAATTTATTATATAATTTACACACAACACTAATTATATTAACGGCGGTATACATATGGAAAAAACAAAGATTACAAACAAATTAAAACTGATTCTGTTTTGCGCCATCCTTGGTTCAGTCTCAGGTGCAGTTCTATGGCTCTTTCTGAGATTAGTTCACTTCGGAACGGAGTTTTTATGGAGCAAACTTCCGTCTGCTGTGGGAAGCCCTATCTGGTATCCTATTGTAGCCTGTACTGTGGGCGGTGCCATCATCGGCATATTTCGGAAATGCTTCGGTGACTATCCGCAATCGATGGTAACTGTCATCGGTACAGTAAAGAAAACCGGCACCTATCCTTATCGCAAAATTATAATCCTTCTGATTGCCGCAGCTCTTCCGCTTATTTTCGGAAGCAGTGTTGGTCCGGAAGCCGGAATGGTAGGTGTAATGGTAGCTCTGGGATGCTGGGTAAATGAAAATGTTAAATTTGCGAAAGACAATACGGATTTTTACTCCAAAGTCAGCGTGGCGGTTTCACTGTCTGCCCTCTTTTATTCCCCACTTTTCGGCTTCTTCTCCGCTGTAGAAAATGAGGATGTCTCCCAGACGGAAGAGAAAGAAAATATAGACTCTAATTCAAAGCTTCTGGTTTATGGGGTTTCCATTGCCTCTTCGCTTGGGATTCTGACCTTACTCAACCAGCTTTTCGGCAAAGTTTCCGAAGGTTTTCCTAGTTTTGAAAATGCCCAGCCCGACAAATGGGACATAGCAATGCTGCTCGTATATCTGATTTGCGGAATATTGCTTGGCCTTTTCTTCGAGAAATCAGAAATGTGGTTCGAAAAACTTGCCGAAAAAACTCCTCCGATCTTAAGTGAGCTTCTGGCCGGACTGGTTCTTGGCTGCGTAGTTGCTTATCTTCCGGTTATTCAATTTTCCGGGGAAAGTCAGATGGCAGTGCTTATGAACGATTACGCCAAATATGCACCTTTAGCAATGATTGGAATTGCTTTTTTGAAAATATTGATAACAAATATGTGCATCCAGATGGGCCTCAAAGGAGGGCATTTCTTTCCGGTGATTTTCTCGGCTGTCTGCCTGGGATACGGGATCTCCCTTTTTGTATTTCCACTAAGTGCTGCCCACGCAACCTTTGCAGCTGCAATAACCACGGCAGCCACTCTAAGCGTATCCATGAGAAAGCCTCTGGCAGTTACATGCCTTCTGTTTCTTTGCTTTCCCGTCAAGATGGGATTATGGATATTCCTTGCCGCTGTTCTGGCAGGCCAGGTGACAAAAAATAAATTATAGCTTCTAACGGGGTGCTCGCTTGATTGGCACCCCGCATCAACACACATACAGCTGCAATCTCTGCTAAAGAGTATTTCTTCTCATCTGATAAAGCTTCATAGCCAGTTCAACCTCTGTATGTAAAGTAACATCTTTCAAATCCATATCCAGTATTTCGCAAATTTTCTGAAATCTATACTTTGCGGAATTGTAATGAATAAACAATTTCTGTGATGCTTCTTTGATATTCCATCCACATTCTATAATCATGTCGAGAGTTTTCAGCAAATCCGCATGGTTTTTTGTATCATACAATTCCAGGGGCTCCATATATTTCTTGCAGAACACAACCGTTTCACTCTGATCGGAAATCGAAAAAAGCAACCTGTAAATCCCCATTTCATCATAAAACATGATGCAATCAAATTTTTCCATTTGATAGCCTAATTCCACTACCCGCTTCGCTTGCTCATAGCTTTTGTGAATATTAATGATTCTGTCAACATATTCCCCGACCGCCATTGTAATCGTGAACGGCACCACATTTGAAAGATACTTCTGTATCTGATGAAATGCTTCTTTCAATTTTCCTTTAACAGACGGAGTATAATCATCAGAAATTAAAAATGCAACCGTATCACTCTGCTTATAATATTTTGAATTAGGAAAAAACTGCTGCATATATTGAATGGACGCACGAAATATACAGTCTGTATAATTCTGTAATTTTGAATTCTCCTCCGGATCCAATTTCGTCAAATAATTCTTTTTGATATTATTGATGTCTACAAGAACCGCAAAACCTCCTTCTTTAAAATCCCATCCATACAGCTGAGCTCTTGTCCGAATTTCTTCTATCGTTTTAACATTATTGAAAAAAAGATCCTCCACAAACGAAGTTTTGTATTTTTCTTCAATCATTGTATTGCTGATTCTCATCTGCATCCTCAGAATGATAACAATGCTTGCATATTCGATAGCAGTTTTATAGATATTTATTTCCCAATCATTTTTCCCTGCCATTTTATTTCTTTCTGTGAGATCTACAAGATACCCATATTGTCTTTTTTTATCTTCCACAACAAAATATTCATATTCATCTGTATAATCCGAAATATTCTCACAATAATCTTCATACTTTTCATTTTCATCGGAAAAATAGTTTTTTTCAAACACCTTATCTATAAATAGCACAGGAGATTTAATCAAATCACTCAATGTATATAGAATCTCAGGTATACTGCTTCCTTTAATTGCCAATTCTATAAAACTTTTATGAATATGGCTGGATTCCTCCAATTCTGACGCCTGCACAGATATAATATTAGAAAGTACCGGGTTGATAATATCACAAAAGGCAAATTCTCCCGGACACGATATAAGCGGAAAATGTTCCTTATTAGCCAGTCCTATTGCTTCCTCCGGAATTTCTTTCAGATAACGATCTAATTTCACAACTAATGCACTGATTCCCTTATGAATTACTTCCTTTGTAAATTCAATAAATGTTTCCTCTTTATCACTTACCGCATATGCTGTAGTGATCACAACTTCATTTCCCCGAAGCCAGTTCAATCCGTCCGGAGTATCTATAACAGTAACTGATGATATTTTTCTGTCTAATCCTGATTCTCCTGCAATCACTTTCAAATTATTCTTCAATGAGGGAACCTGCAGCAACTCATATACTGTCATCCTATTCTCCTTTCTTCTGAAGTCTAAGGTTTTCTGGTATCTAACATTGATAGTATAATATTTTATTACAAAAACGTCTTTGTATCTTATGTATAAATAAGCATATATTATTTTGTATGTCAAACACAATTTTTGTTATTTCAATTCTGTTTTTTATTTCTTTTTTTGTACTTCAAACACATGTTTTTTTCATTTACAGAATGCTATACTTCTTAACATAACAAGTGTTAACACGAAAACAATCAAATGATTATAAGGAGTGAGATTATGGATTATGTAAAAATTTCAAATTCAGGCGTTCTTTGGCTGTTGTGTGGTGTTACGGTAATCATTTCTTTTGTTCAGGCACTTTTATATATGCGCATGGCAAAAAAAACTGCAGTAAAAGCAAATATTTCTAACGAAATTCCCAAAACCGCTTTTCGTGTCGGATTAATATCCGCTATCGGACCGGCTCTTGGTGTTTTCATTGTTATGGTCGGTTTAATGTCTTCGATCGGAGGTCCACTGGCATGGCTTAGGCTCTCCATCATCGGCGCAGCTCCCACTGAACTAACAGCAGCAACGCTCGGTGCGGAAGCTTGCGGTGTGGAGCTTGGCGGCGCAGGATTTACGTTAACTGTAATGGCTGTCAGTTGGTTTACAATGACATTAAATGGTGCCGGATGGCTCGTATCTACAGGCGTGATCACACCTGCTCTCGAAAAAGTCCGAAACAAAATAAGCGGCGGTGACGGAAAATGGCTGATTATTCTAAGTGGTGCCTGTTCTCTTGGTATCTTCGGTTATTTAAATGTAAATGAAATTTCCAAAGGATTTGGAAATACAGCTGCCGTATTAGGCGGAATTTTCAGTATGATGTTCCTTTCAAAATTTGTAGTACCAAAATTTCCAAAACTGCGTGAATATACTTTAGGTATTACCATGATAATCGGAATGGCCTGTGCAATTATTTTTGATTTGGCTGTCGGTTTATAGTGAGTTTACAGGAGGTAATAGAATATGGACAATAATCAACTTTTAAAAGAATGGAAACGAAATAGTATTCGAATCGGAAGCCCTACCAATCTTCTAGCAGCCATCACTTCATTCATCCCGGTTATCTGGCTCTGCACGAAATATAATTGCTGGCCAGATCCAAAACTGATTTTTTCTGCATGGGGAATGGTTGCCCTGTCTTTCGGTGCTTTCTATATAGTGGAGCCGGTTTCCTATTATGCTTCACTGGGTCTGACTGGTACATATCTAAGTTTCCTTTCAGGAAACATAGGAAACATGCGTGTTCCCAGCGCAACAATGGCTCTGGAAACAACAGGAAGTAAACCCGGAACTCTTCAGGCTGAAGTTGCATCTACCATGGCAATCTGCGGTTCCATCGTAACAAACCTGATTGCCACAACCAGTGCTGTATTAGTTGGTTCAGCTGTTGTATCTGTCCTTCCTGAATTTATTACAGCAGCCCTTACCAAATATGCTGCTGCCGCCATTTTCGGAGGAACATTCGGAACATATGCAGCCAAATACCCTAAAATAGCTGTATTTGGCATTGGACTTCCATTACTTTTAAAATTCACAATTGCTCCACCGACATGGATGCTTATCATCGTATCTGTATTCGGCAGCCTCGGATTTGGTAGATTTTTATATGTAAAAGAAAACAAAAGCACTGCATCAAAGAATGCATAAAAGAATAATAGGAGATGTTAAAATGAGCATGTGGGAAGAATGTAAAGAACTTCAAAATGACCTTGTAAAAATGAGAAGAGACCTTCATCAGATTCCGGAACTTGGCAAGATTCTTCCAAGGACCCAGGAATACATACTAAATGAATTAGAAAAGCTTGGAATTCCTTATAAATGTTCAAAAACAGATAGCAGCATTATTGCTGATATCGTAGGGGGAACTCCCGGCAAAACGATTGCGCTTCGAGCTGATATGGATGCGCTCCCGATCAAGGAGCTGAATGCTGTAGATTACGTTTCTAAAAATGAAGGGTGTATGCATGCCTGTGGACATGATACACATATGACTATGCTTCTTGGCGCTGCAAAAGTATTAAGTCAACATAAAAATGAATTAAAGGGTACTGTGCGTCTTCTGTTTCAGACCGCTGAAGAATTGTCCAAAGGGGCACAGATCATGATAGCTGACGGCGCTATGGCAGGTGTCGATGCTGTATTCGGGCAGCATATCGGAACAATTCTCAACAAAGACATCCCTGCCGGCAAATTCATCCTCACCCCAGGCTGTTGTATGGCTTCATTTGATCGATTCGTTATCAAAGTAGAGGGACATGGGTGTCATGGCTCTACTCCCGAAAAAGGTATTGATCCTATTAATATCGCTTCACATATTGTCATTTCTCTTCAAGAAGTAATTGCAAGAGAAATTTCCGCCACCAAACCGGCTGTTCTCACAATAGGTTCAATCCATGGTGGTAATGCATACAATGCGATTCCGGACACAGTTATGATTGAGGGTACCATACGTGCTCTTGAGGAACCTATAAGACGTAAATTAGCTCAGAGAATTGAAGAAATTGCAAATGGTGTCGCCTCTACCTTTGGCGGAACCATTGAATTTGAAATGGATTGGGGTGCGCCTCCGGTCATCAACAACGATGCTATGGCCCACCTCGCGATCGATGCGATTACGAAAGTAGCCGGCTCTGAAAATGTGATTACACAAGTACCTGCTCCAAACATGGGCGGTGAAGATTTTGCTTACTTTTTAAATGAAGTTCCGGGGGCATTTTTCTTTTTAAGTTCTTCTAATAAAGAAAAACATACGGATGTCGCACACCATAATCCGTTATTTAATATAGACGAAGATGTTTTATATCTTGGATCTGCTGCATTTGTTTCAATAGTAGAAGAGTTTTTGAAATAAACAAAGGGGGCCGTGCCCCCTTTTGTTCACTCTATTCTTTTTTTTCTAAACTTCTCCTGACCTCACACAGGAGTCCGGTTCCTGACAGTAGCAATATCATGATCCAGAATACTGCCTGACTCTGATCTCCTGTTTCCACCTTTGTTTCACTGCCATCCGGTGGCTGATCCTCATCTTTTGCATCATTCTCCGGAACATCTTCCGAAGCTGCTATCACATAGGCTTTGACTTTTGTGCTCCCGGCATAGTCCGGATCTTTCGCCTCCTCAGCCAGAGCTGTCTTGGAAAAACCCAGGAAGCAGATACAGCTAAGAAGAGCCAGGACCATAACTCTTCGTATCAAATTTCTCTTTGTAGAGATATGTTCTTTTCTACTGTGCATTCACGTTTACAATTCTTGTATAGAAGTTCAAAGTTCCGGAATATGCGCCACCCCAAACATCCAGATCTTTGCCATATAACTGGTTGCAGTTTAATCTCAACTGATTCGTGTGCTCCTGAACTGCACCGGTGAATGTTATAAACAGAAATCCATTCTGATACCACGTTCCATCCTGAACGTTCGAATTTTGGTCATACATCTCATATGTGAGGGAACAATCTGAATTTTCTCCCAGCAGTTTAAATGGATCATTCATTGATTCTGCAGTTTCATCTTTCACCAGAACAGCAATGCCCTGACCAGCTGCTAAGCCTTCAGCTTTTATACATTTGACTGTAATATCTACAGAAGAATAGGCATCTGCATCTGTTGTAGGCTGTTGCAGCGTTCCAAAGTCAACACTTTGCGGAATGGTAATAAGATAGTCAGGTTTATTATCATTATCCGTAACATTGGCGTGTACTTCCGTATCTCCCCTTTGCCTGGTCTCTTCTGACGGATCAAGCTCAATATCTGCTGCCAGAACGCCCATTGTGCAAGATACCAGCATTGCTGCTGTACATAACCCTGCCATCATTTTTTTCATTACTGCTTTTTTCATCTGAATTCCTCCTACTTCACATACAATTGAAACTCTGTGCTTCCGCCATTTAACGGACTGTTGTCCTCGATGGCGTAGCATTTATATTCTATAACCGCCTGATACTCTCCTGTTTCAAGTTCCTGTTCGATGGAAATTTCCTCCAGACCTTCTCCTGGTTTTAACTCCTCAGACTCAAAGAGTTTCGTTCCGTCTGCAAGCTTCAGTACGATTATAAAATTACATGTATTATCTGCCGGATTGCCGATACTTACGGTCTGCTCTTTCGTATTCGCTTTCATGACCATACTTGTATATCCCGGTATCATAATCTGTTTTCCCTCAGCGGGCTTTTCCGGTTCGATATCCACATCCCATGCAACGACCTGGGCAGATGTATGTTTTGCTTCTTCTTTCTTATGATTCATCATAAACCAGAAGATTCCTGGGGGTGCTATGGCAGCCCCAATAAAGATAATGATTATGATTGTTTTCGTTTTTCTTTTCATTTTATTTACTTGCTTTCTTTCTTCTCCAGTAAAGGATACCTGCCGATGCAGAACCTGCCAGGATGAAAATTCCTAACCAAAGGAGCAGATTACTGGTATCTCCTGTTTTTACCACCTGAGACAAGATGCTCTTTTTCGCCAATACGGCAAAAGGAGCAAGTTCTTCTACTTCTTTGGAAGCAATCATCTGCTGATTGATTGCCAGTTCTTCTACTTTATCGTTTCGGTAAACAAGGACTTTATAATCTTTTCCGCGGTATTTTGACAGATCCAGTTTCAGCTTCAGTGTTTCTTCATAGGCAGCCGGCTGTCCGTCTTCGTATACCAACGCCGGTTCTCCACAATAGAGGATCTGTCTGTCTGAATTCTCCACATACTTCTGGAAAGCCTTGTAAATTTCATTTTTCTTATCCAGTTCCGTCAGCTGAAGCTTGGTATCTTTGTGCATAAGGCCTTTTACCGTAAGTCCTTTCGATGCATTGATTAATTCTGTTTCCACTACCAGAGAAGATAAAATCTTCGGATAAGCAGAATTCTTGGAATCTGACCTTGTCCATCTGCAAAGTCCCTCTTTTCCTTCCGTCAGAGTATTCAGTTCATCCTTGAAAGCATCCGATCTCATCTCTTCTTTTGCCTTTGCTGTTCCCTGTTCTTCTCCTCCGAATAATGTATTCAGGTAGAACGTATCTGAGATTGCTCCTTCGCCACTTCGGGCAGACGCCGTTTCATTTTGCCCACAGACAGCCCCAACGGTCTTAGCTTCTATTGATGCAGAAGCACAGTATGCTATATGAATGATTCCGTTTCCTGTCAGTGTTCCGGTTATTCCGCCTGCGATTCCGTTTTCACCCGTTTTCAGTTTTCCCATACTCAGACAGTTTTCTATGGTTCCACTATTGATTACAGCAACTCCGCCGGCAATTCCGTCCGAAGAAGCTGCCGTAGCCTCTGCATAGTTTGCGGTATTTCGTATCACACCTTTATTTTCAACAACAACACCGCCCGCCATGGACTTACCTTTTACAAAGGTTGTTGTTTCGGATAACGGAAGGCTTTCTCCTGATAATTTGTCTACAAAACTTCCGGAAAGATTTGATCCGCTGATACATTCATCGATCAATCCATAATTGGTAAGGGCAATTCCTGCTGCCTTCTCTCCTTCAACAGTCTGGTAAAAGATACCGAGGTTCTTGACGGTTCCCATGGAACCAATGGTGTCAAAAAGTGCTGCGTCCCCATCAGTCGGCTTCATATCAAACCGATAGACGTAATATCCTTGTCCATCAAATGTACCATTGTATGGCAATTCCGCTGATCCGATCAATTCTGTTAATGTTTCACCATTTCCGAAAATGGTATTCATCAGTTTGAAATCAGCTCTGTTATTCTTCTTGACAATTTCCGGAATCTTCTTGAAATCTTCAAACGTGTAGATCTCATATGTTTCTTTCTCAGGCTCGGTATCATAGTTTGAATAGGTTCCGTCGCTCAAACGGTATACAGTACCATGCGTATTGTCAAGTACCGGGTAATCATCCGGTGTTTTTCCATTATCAATATTCTGATACCATACCTGTGTTCCATCAATCACTTCCCGGTTCAGAAGATATGCTTCCTCACCACTCTTAAACTCGCCTACCGTCTTCGCCAGTGCAAGTGTATTGTCATTTACAATATCCGAATCTCCCAAAAACGGCTTGCTTCCTATTGTGTCAAGATAATAGCAGTTCTCAATTCCATCTTTCTTCGCATGAATGGTTCCGGAGATTGTACCATAATAATCCATTCTCTGTGTAGAAACCTGTCCATAGTTATAACAATCCGACAGAATGATGTCTTTTCCGCTCATATTAATCAGACCGGCAATACCGCCTGAACATCCGGATCCGCCCACGTTTTCGGCCGTATAATAGTCAATTTCCCCATAGTTCGCACAGTTTTTAATGATTGTGCAGCCCGGATAGGAATCATCCTGATATACAACACCAACGATTCCACCTGCACCATAAAAGTCCATATTCAGAACAATACGTCCGGAATATGTACACTCCTGTATCGATGTCTGTGCATTGATCTGTCCTGCAATTCCACCTGCGCCATACAGCATTCCGGATATGATATTAACATGAGAATTTACTCTCTTGATCACACCGCCGGAAGTTGTTCCCACAACACCGCCTACAGCACTGCTTGTACTGCCCGTTGTAGTTAGATTTCCTTTCAAGGTAAAATTCTTCAGCGTCGCTTTTTCTGATTCCTCACTCACTTCCGGTGCCGTGACAAGGCTCTGGAAAAATCCGGTATCCGAATTCGCCTTAGTCATTCTATAATCAGAAATGGTATGTCCCTGTCCGTCAAAGTATCCTCTGAATTCTACGATTGCTTTCCATTCGTATTTCTCATCTGCCGGATTTTTAAGCGAAATATCGGATACAAGAACACCATGTGCATCCGGTCTGGCTTCCTCAATAATTGCCCGTTGATTTGTTATAAACTGCCGGCTGATACTCACCACAGGTCATACAGAATCCGTTGTCATAAGGATGATCCACACATACTGCTTCATAGTATAATGTGATATCATGTCCCGGCATTACAAAGCTTCCCTTTCTGTCGCCTTCATAATTTGTTTTTAACTGGATTTCCTTATAGGTGTCACCCTCATAATAGCCAACACTCTCCACGTTGTCCCTCACATAAAAAACAACGGTCTCTCCTTCTTTAAAAACATTGCTGTAAGAATCTAGCGTGATTGCATCATCAAATATCTGATTTGTGCCCTCCGTATACACTTTAAAGCCTTCGCATGTATTCAGCACAAACGTTGCGTTGGAGTAAGGAGCCGGATATGTATACGTAATATATCCGTCTGCATCCGGAATCAGATTGTTGATCTGCTCTTTTTTCAGGATGGTTTCCTCAGAGGTTACTTTCGTCGGATTATCGTAATCATTATGTCTTTGCAGTGTAAGGGATTCAAATGTCGTACGTTCTCCTATTTTAAATTTTAATGTTACTTCCTGCCCGGCAGAAACCGTAACCGCTTCACTTGTAGTAGTTCCATCTTCTGACAGCAATGCGATTTCTGCAATTCCCGACCCTGCTACAGCGGTATCGATTTTTGTTTTGTAGTATCCATCACCGTCACTTTCTCTGTCCTGCTTCAGGATGACCGAATATGCCGTTGTATCGTATAATCCATTTTCCCTATCCGGCTGAATATCACTTGCATTCAATTGCGTAATCTCAAGATCCGTTCCGGGGTGCTGACTTTTCGTATCTGCCAGATAGAAAATCGGATAGTCTGTGCCAAATGCGCCGCCAAGACTCATATCATACTGCGGGAAAACAAAATATGTTTTCGCATCGTCTGCCTGTAACAGATATTCCTGCAAATAGTTTGCCGGTATGCTGCCCAAAGCGCTGAATACCGGTGTCGCAAATAAACTGTGACAATCCGAATTCATCACTACACAACTGAAGTTCTGCAGACCGTCACTGTAGCTTCCTCTTGTTAAATTAAAGAAATCGCAGCTCGGCACATGGACATCCTTTGACGCAGCATAATCTTCTTTATGATCCATATTAATCAATCGCAGATTCTCCGGAACAGGGTCACCTGAAGTTCATGATGAATTGCCGTTTTGTGAAAGATCAAAAACATAGTAAATATCCATTCCTGACGGATTTGCTTCTGTTTTTTGAACGGGAACCGCTATCCTGTTAAATTTCATGTATGAACCGGTTACATTGGAAGATGATGAAACATCATCAAATAAGTTTGTATTATTCCCATCTGCCAAACCATAAGCGTCGCTTATAGTTTGCTCTGCCACATAGTCATCAGAAGTAAATTCACTTATGTAATCTTCGTTCTCCAGATTAACCGTTGCGAAATCTCCGGATTTAACAAACTCCTCCAGCTTAAGACGAATCGATCCGGCTGCGGATTCACTGAATACAACCTCCCTGTCCAACATGGAATTCATAGCTTTGGCAACATCATCATTCAGAGTATTTAGATCCTTAGCCCAATTCGCGTAATTGTTCCAGATCTCATCATCATCATCGTATTTCTCTTCAAAATAATCTCCACGCTGTGACAGGAACTCTTCATACATCAATTCCAGCTTAATGATTTCCATAAATTGTTTGTCAATGCTTGTAATAATGTAATTATACTGATCATCCGAAAATCCGTAAGCCTTGTATGCAAATTGTGCCGCGGCATCCGCGTAATTCTTCTCATTTCCAAGAGCATCGGTCATCTTCCTAATAACTGATTTGAATACTCCGTCAATCGTACGATCCCCGAATATGATTTCGCGAATCTCCTCTTCTTCTTCGTCTCCAAAGGCATATGCTTTCGCTTGATAAACCTCACTGAAAGCTTGATACAGGTCTTCTTTACTCTTATTCACCTCTTCAATCGCTATCGTACCATCATTATAGGCCTTTGCTTTTTCCATATACGCCATATAAGCTTCTAATGCACTATCGACATTATATAAAGATTCATATATTTCAACATCCTGGCGCCACTGCTGATTGAGTGCATTCTTTGCCGCTGTATAATCAGAATTCGCAAGCGTCTGTTCTATTTCCGCATTATAATCCGTAAGATGCTGGTCTATGACCTTTACCTCATTCAAGATCTCGTTGCAAAGTGCCTGAATCTCAGCCAGTGTCTGTCCGGTACTGCTTCCTCCGAAAACCCACGTATTCAGCATCGAAGCTACCTTCTTAAAATCTTCATCTCCGGTTGCGTTGGCCACTTTAACAAGCACCGTACCGCAAAGAGAAAGTCCGGTAGAGTATAGTTTATTAATACCAAAAGTGGTTCCCGTCTTTGCAAATACATTTTCCTTGACCGCCGGCGCACTCGCGGTATCTTCCGCGTCTTCGGCAATTGCTGAGAGAGGCATCGCTGAAAATGCAAGGCTCAGGCTCAGCAAAGCCGCCGTCATTTTTTTCAGAAATCTTTTTTTCATAACCGCTTCCTCCTCGTTATATAGGGGTAAATAACCGAATTGAACAAATAATCCTCAATCAAACACTTTTTTCAGCATCTCTAAAACTTCTTATCTGCCGCGTCACCTCTATCCCGTTCATATCGGGCAGTCGCCAGTCGATAATATACGCATGGAACGCGTCGTTTACCTCGATTGCCTGTTTTGCACGCAGAACCGCCTCTTTACCTGAGACAGTCCATTCCGACATGTATTAACATTTTTGTAACACTATCACAAGTATAAAACTGACTGCGATGATCTCATATTCAAATCCTTCGTAAATTCCGGAAACAGCAGGTGTAGCAAACACCATAATCTGTGGCTGACCGTAGGCAGGGAACCGCGGTTAAATGGTCGAAATCCCTCTTCAACTCCTTCAACACCGGATTTCAGATATTCCTTTAGCTTCGTTCCATCCATTTCACACTGGTATGCCTCCAGCGAATTCGGCATAATCATGTTGCCAACCATCTTCTCGGTATAATCCGCTTTGAATAAAGAGCCTGTAAAGCTGTACGCAGGTGCAATCAGTACATCGCTGCCATAAAATCCGCGCAAAGTATTTGCCATAGCGGAATAGGATTCATTGCCACCTTTTTTGTGGAATATGCGGGAATAACTTCGATTGATGGACAATACCGTCTCGGCAGTATCCTCCTTCGGCTGCTTCAGCTGTGCATCAAACGCCTCATAAGCCTGCTTTGCGTCATATTCCCCCTCTATCATCTTTGATACAACATCCTCTCCATTTGCAAAATGATTCTGACCTTCTTCTGAAAGCATAACCTCCAGCACCTGCATTGCTTTTTTCTGCCGTTTCGTATCCTTCTCCAGATCCGTAGGAAGAATGTTCACATCCTTTATAAATTGTTCCATACTCTCAAACGCTCCCGGCCATACATCTTGATCCAGTCCCACCGAATCTTCTGACGGATTTTCGTAATCGCTGCGCCACATACGCCCTTCCATAGATGTGATCTCCGGGATTGACAACCCCTGAAACACTTCCATACAGGTATAATCATAAGCAAAGTCCGCAACAAATCCACGGATCCCTTTCTCTTCAAATGACTGACAGGCAGAAACCATGCTGTCATAATCCGTTGGCAGCGGGATATCATATTCCTCAAATAGAGCCCGGTTGGCTACAAGACTGTCTACCGTACCACAGATTGTAAGCCAGTTGACCGTTCCGTCCGAATTGGTAAAATTGTCGATATAGGATTCATAGATCGCGCCTGCCTCCTCGGTCGTGGACAGATCCAACAGTTGATCCTTCAAGTCCGCCGCATCATGTAAGGAAAAGCGGTGGCAGGTGATGATATCGGGCAATTCTCCATTTTCATTCATAAATTTATAAAAATCCAGATCATTATTGCCCACAATAAATTCGATGTTCACATCCGGCAGCTGCGACTGGATATAGGGTGCGAAACGATCGTTTAACATATTCCCCCAGTCTCTCTATTTCTTTCCTCCAGATTCCAGCCCCAAAACTCTTCGAACAGGCTGTTCAAAGGCAATCATATCAATCGGCTCCACCAATCCCATCCGCGTTTTCGATAACCTCTTTTTCATTCAGTACCGGATTTCCCGCAGGCAGCTAAACTTAATACCATAACCGTTGCCAAAAACAGACTTATAAACTTCTTTGCTTTCATAGCTTTTTTCTCCTTCAAATAACTCTCATCTTTCGTTATCAGTAACACTGCACTTAGAATTATCACAAATTCCGAAAAACGCCGCGTTTAAACGACTTAAAAAACATAGATATTGATGTTCAGATCCGACAGGAACGTGAAATGCTTTCATTGACACGGGAAAGATTGACCGAAATATAAAATGACATAATAATCCATTTCATCAACACTCAACGTATTGTTTCATTATACTATTTTTTTGCGGAAAACAAGGCGTATTATCTATTTTTCTTAAATATACGATTGTTGTCACAGGAAATGTCACTATTTCATTTTTGTCACTTGAAATTACACTTTTTTTACATAAAACATAAACTCTGTTGTTCATATTCCTGCCTGCGCATTAGCGGCGGCATCGTCTTATGCAGGGCAAATTCCAGAAACGTATTTTCATATACCCAGTCTTCCAATTCAGATCTGTCCAGTATCAAAGGCATCCGATGATGCACAGGACTAACCGATTCATTTGCCTGAGTGGTTAAGATAATGAAATGATCTTCATCCTGAAATCGATTGTAAAATCCAGCCATGAATAAGACAGGCTGGTTTTCTCTAAGGAATGTCACTTTATTCTTATCCGGATCCCATTCATAGAACTGTTTTGCCGGAATGATGCAGCGTCTGTGCAGCACACTATCCCGGAACGTCTTTCTTTCCAAAACAGTCTCCGCTCTTGCATTGATCAGCAGCCCTTTTTTCTGATATTGCGGGAAGCCCCATGACATTTCTTCTGCCGTAAGATATGGCTTTCTTCCAATGATTACCGTGGCCAAGTGAGAGGGATAAATATCACCGGTCAGTTCTCTTCTAAGCTTCTCATCTACCTCCCGGACCACCTTTTCTATTTCTTTAGCTGTATCATTATCCACATAATATCGTCCACACATTATCTTTTTCCTCGTTATTAATGCACATCCTAATACAAAGTTCCCATATATTTCTCATCTTTCAGATGCATATAGCACTCATTGATCTGTTCAGACTCCATCATCTGCAGGACATAGTCCATTCCTGTGGCAAGTTCCTTTTCTTTGAACGCTTCTATCGGAATCCAGTAAACGCTTCCTTCCTCAGAGCTATGTAATGTTCCTGAATACCGATTCGTTTTATACAGGAATATCACATGATGAGTATTTGATTTATCCCAATGATATATGCCACAGAATATGGGATTTTCAATCGTAAGTCCAGTCTCTTCGAATATTTCACGAATAACAGCATCTGTAAAGCTTTCTCCTTGTTCTACATGCCCACCCGGGAACGTCGTTCCTGTATAACTGTCGTTTACTTTATCCAGCGCAAGTACATTTCCTTGCCCATCCTGCACCATACACATATTCATGAAGCAGACTGTTTCCGTTTTCTTCTCCTCATATTGGTTAAGGTCGCGTCTCACACGTTTATTAATATCAGACCTCTTTTTCTTATAGTGTTTTGCAACTTCGCCATATGGGATCCAGATATCCGCTTCTACGATCCGATCGTATACTTTGAAGATGACTTCCTCGATGTGCTTATCTCCGGGAAATGTATAATTCTTTTCGTAATATGCTTTTGTCTCCAGATACATCCATTCGGCTATTTTTTCTTTCTGTTTCAGCTTCAGATGCGAATATTTTTTATCCGTCTGAAGAAGTTTTCCATCAATCATCTCATGATTTTTCCGAGACAACGGTACCATCCCCTTCTATTCTTCCATCTTTTTTATAATTCCCTAAACACCTGATTTTATTTTACATTTTTTTGGTTCTCTTGCATACCATTATTTACCCCATAGAAATTCCACCCGGTACCCCGATTTTGGGGCTTTGCATTAAAAAAGGGGACTTGAATTCACAAGCACCCCAATCTGGTGTAAATCAATCCATTTTATAAAGAAAATTTTCGTAATCTTTTACGTAATATCTGATATTTTTTCGGCCTTTTTGAATAATGATATGTCCCTATCCATTTTCTCCTCAAAGTAATGCATCAATCTTATGTTAAAATCCCACTTGTTCTGAGGATATGATCCATATCTTTTCT
Organism: Bariatricus sp. HCP28S3_A4; assembly: GCF_052066395.1. NCBI lineage: Bacteria > Bacillati > Bacillota > Clostridia > Lachnospirales > Lachnospiraceae > Bariatricus > Bariatricus sp. HCP28S3_A4. Next base: position 17,601 of record NZ_JBQHSE010000028.1, read on the forward strand.
TCACATCACTCATTCTCTTGTTGGTAACATAGATTATTCCTTCCTTCATTTTATGTTTGTATGTCTGTTTCAATGGCTTCCAGACCGGAAAGCCCATCCGCACAGTGATCCACCTCATAATTTTCAAGGCGCAGGATCTGACATAATGCCTGCGCCATCCTTTTTTCATCTTCAACAAGCAATATTTTCATACTGGTACACCTCCACTATTATTTGATTATAACATAAAAGTTTAAAGAAACATTGAAAAAACTCTCTCTGCTATTTCGTATGGTTTTAGCTGACTATTTGCATAAAAAATACGCGTCGAGAAAACATAATTATATGCTTTCGCAACGCGCATTTGATCAGAGTATTTCATTTCGATTGACTGGAATCACAAATTATCCTCCGCCTGCACCCACGTGATTCCTACTACTTTTTTCCCATTGGAAAGACCGCTGTTTTTCATTCCGCTCTTAATGATCTTTTCCATGGAGTTGCAATCCAGCTTAATCGTAGAACTGTCTTCCAGTTCTACCAGACAGCATTGGCATCCCCTGTTTTCATGATCACACAACTGATATGCGGCTCCACGTTTCAGAGCCCCGATTCTTTCAAGCGCATCAACCGTCCGATAGACTGTTGCGATCCCGATTCCCGGATCTTTCTTCGCGGCGAGAATATATACTTCTTTACAGCAGCTGCAGCATTCGTTCAGAATAATATCAATTAATATTTTCCTTTGCTTTGTAATCCGAAACCCCTGTTTTCTGAGACACTCTATCGCATAGTCTTTTTTTATTTTATGATCTTCCATGGCAATGTCCGCTGCAGTGATTGCAATTTTGTCCGCACTGTAAGGATTTCCCGGCTTTTTTATCCTTAATCATGCTTCGTATAATCATTCCTACTACTCCCACAAGTAAAACAAATACGACTGCTGTTCCCATAAACTCTGTGCCTCCTTATTATTTATTGCAAATGATTCCTGTTATGCTCTTACTTTACCGGCTACGCTTTTCGGCACAGTAAGATTCTGGCTTTCCTTATAAGGACGGAACAACAGATACAAAAAGCAGGCAATGATGATAAATGCCACAACTGTCCCGATTCCAAATGTACCTGCCGTGATTAAAGTTCCAACCTGGTATACACACAGGGATGCTGCATACGCGAGAATCGTCTGATATCCTATGGCAAACCAGAACCATTTTACATTGTTCATCTCTCTTTTGATTGCTCCCATCGCAGCAAAACAAGGTGCACACAGCAGATTAAAGATCAGGAATGAATACGCTGCCACTGCTGTCATAGATCCGGCAAGGCTTCCCCAGATCTCTGCTCCGTCTTCTGCCACTTCTCCAAATCCGTACAGAATACCGAATGTTCCGACTACATTTTCCTTCGCTACAAGTCCTGTAATTGCAGCCACTGCCGCTTTCCAGTCGCCCCATCCGAGCGGCGTAAAGATCCATGCAATGGCTGAGCCAAGGGCTGCCAGAATACTGTGATTCATATCCTCTACCATACCAAAGCTTCCGCTTTCGAATCCGAAGCTCTGCGCAAACCAGATAACAATCGTAGAGAGAAGAATAATCGTTCCTGCTTTTTTAATAAAGGACCAGCCACGCTCCCACGTACTTCTAAGTACATTCCCTACCGTCGGCAAATGATAAGCCGGAAGTTCCATCACAAACGGTGCCGGGTCCCCTGCGAACATTTTCGTTTTCTTCAAAATAATACCGGAACAGATAATCGCAGCAATTCCAACAAAATATGCACTTGGTGCCACCCATGCAGCTCCGTCAAACAATGCACCTGCGATCAAAGCAATGATCGGGAGTTTTGCACCGCACGGAATAAAGGTAGTTGTCATAATTGTCATTTTACGATCTCTGTCATTTTCAATGGTTCTGGAAGCCATAACACCCGGAACGCCACATCCCGTACCGATCAGCATCGGAATGAAGGATTTGCCGGATAAACCAAATTTTCTAAAAATCCTGTCCATAATAAATGCGATACGTGCCATATATCCACAGCCTTCCAGGAATGCAAGGAAAAGGAATAATACAAGCATCTGAGGAACAAATCCAAGCACCGCTCCAACGCCACTGACAATACCGTCGACTAAAAGACCTGTTAACCAGTCCGCACAGCCGATGGATTCCAGACCAGTCTGTGCCGCAGGGATGATCCATTCGCCAAACAACGTATCATTGGTCCAGTCTGTCAAAATGGTTCCCACGGTAGTAACAGACACATAATAAACAATAAACATCACAGCTGCAAAAATCGGAAGTGCAAAGAAACGATTGGTTACGACGCTGTCGATTTTATCTGACACCGACATCTGTTTTTTTACACGTTTTTTATAACAATCTTCAATCATACTTCCAATGTAGTTATAACGTTCTCCGGTAATGATACTTTCCGCATCATCCTCCATCTCTTTTTCGCAGCTTACAATGTCTTCTTCGATATGATCGAGAAGTTCTTTCGCAAGATTCAGGCTTTCGCGCACTTTTTCATCCCGTTCAAACAATTTCACAGCATACCAGCGTTCCATACTTTCATCTACATGTCCCGAGATCACTTCTTCAATATGCGCAATTGCATGTTCTACGCATCCCTCAAACTTATGCGCCGGCTGTACATTTTTCCCGCTTTTCGCAATTGCAACCGCCCTGCGAATCAGTTGGTCGATTCCTTCACCCTTAAGTGCGGAAATCTCAACGACCTTACAGCCGGTGTCTTTGGAAAGACGGTCGATGTCCAGTTCTTCTCCATTCTTTCTTACCAGATCCATCATATTTACAGCAATAATTACCGGGATTCCAATTTCCGTAAGCTGTGTGGTCAGATACAGGTTTCTCTCCAGATTCGTTCCATCGATGATATTGATGATCGCATCCGGTTTTTCACCGATCAGGAAATTTCTGGATACCACTTCTTCCAGCGTGTACGGTGACAAAGAATAGATACCCGGAAGATCCACCAGTATGGCTTCCTCGCCTTTCGTTGTATATCCTTTGATTTTTCCTTCTTTTTTCTCTACCGTTACTCCCGGCCAGTTACCTACAAACTGGTTTGAGCCGGTAAGTGCATTGAACAGCGTCGTTTTTCCACTGTTCGGGTTCCCTGCAAGTGCAATTTTGACTCTCATATTCTTCCCCTTTCCGATTATACACCGCAAATTATTTTTAGTTTTCCCTAACCTCTTCTCAAAAAAATAAGCACTATTGTACCTCTACCATTTCTGCATCCGCTTTTCTCAAGGACAGCTCATATCCCCGGACAGTAACCTCGATCGGATCTCCAAGCGGTGCCACTTTTCTTATGTAGATTTCCACATTCTTCGTAATTCCCATATCCATGATTCTGCGCTTCAGGGCACCCTCACCATGAATTTTCACGACCTTTACGGTCTGACCGCACTTTGCTTCTCTTAATGTAGCCACGTCTCATTCCCTCCTATATCATAATCTTCTTCGCCATTTCCCTGCTGATTGCCACCCTCGAATCTTTCACTTTCACAATCAGATTTCCATTAATCTCTGATATAACGGTGACGAATCCGCCCATCACAAATCCCAGACTTTCCAAAAAACGTCTTGTCTCATCCTTTCCTCCGATTTTTCTGATCCGGATCTCCCGACCGGTTTCAGCCATTGTTAACGGCATCATAATCCACCCGCTTTCACTGTCTAATAATAATTATCAGTTATCCCTTACGCAAGTTAGTATATGCTTACTCAGTTTTCATGTCAATACCTTTAATTGATAATTATTTTCATTTATGGATAGTGCCTTTTCCATTCTGAACTTCCTTGACAAAAAAGTATGGATGATTATAAGTGCCCTATACCATCACATTGGGAATCCCACAAAAACCACATCATACCATCGTTACAAGATATTACCCCAGACGAAAGAAAATACATCATAAGATTTGCTTTCTTTCTGGTTGCGAAGCGTTTTTGAGCGGCAATTGCTGATTTATCTCTCTGCTCAACCACCTACCAAACTAGAAGTTATCGCTCAACTCGCACTTGTTTTGCAATTATTATATACTCACCGCCCTCCACATTCTGAACGAAAGCAGCATAATCATCAATATTCTTACTGAAGTCGCCTAATACATCAAAGCAATTCAGCATATCATGTTCATCGTCTTCATCATAGTTGTAATCGCCTTCTAACAGAAACACTTCTTTTCGTCTATCAAAAATTCCTCTCGTGATAGATTCAATGAATCCTTTATCTCTAATACAGTACAATCCAAAGGCTTCAGCACCTATCATGCAGTCGAACAAATTGATTCTGAAATCAATTGCTGCAACATTACTAAAGTGAATTTTTACGGAAATTTTCTCTCCGTTCTCTTCATCATACATCTTTGATGAGAATACCACTTTTGAGTCAGTGTTCTTCGGCTTAATTTCTATTTTAGGAATTCTGGCATCGAAGTTTGCCAGAATCAGTTCTGCTTTTTTCACACTCTATGTTCTCCTTAAATTCCGATTATATAGTTCTGTCAATATCCCCAGGTCATCAATTTCCACTGACCACCATCCGTACGAGCCAGCCACCACTGCCAGTCGCTGTACTCTTCATCTGCATTCCACGCTCCGCCACCTTTTTTTGGTGAATGAAAATCACTTTTGAACATGATACATTGTGTAAATGTTGCCTTCGCATCATTAGCTTCTTCCAACTCGTTCATCCATGCAATGTTGGATTCACTACATTCATCATCGGATGAATAGGAAATACTATGCAGTTCGCAACCATCCCAAGTATTGAATTCCTTTTTAATCAGTTCTATAGCTGCATTCATATCCTCTTCTGTATAAATAGAAGAATTCCATCATACTGAAATTTTCCTGCTTCTGTATTATCAGCAAAAAAATCGGATAAGGCTTTTTCATATTTCAATCTCCGCCCTTCAAGTATGCTGTCGGCATTTCTCTACAGCTAATCTTCTATGGATTCTACTTTCCACATTGTTTTCGTTTTACCCATCTCATTTTAATGAGATGGGTGTACCTTTTGACACCCTAATCATTTTAATATAATTATTCAATTTTTCCACCTAACGACACCGAGCCGCCTGATAAATCAGACGGCTCCTTATGCAGAGCAAATTCCTAAAATGCATTTTTACAGTGCTACAGCACATGTCTTTCTTTTATCCCAATTATAAACATCCTTCCAACGGAAAACACCTTACTGGATTGCCCAGATATCTGGTTTATCCTATATACTACAAACTTTTCAATGAATGTATGCGTGCCGTAGAAAACAAAAGCTCTGTTCATTATGCTCCCAAAAACAAACGGAAAAACAAGTAAAAATCCATGTAAAACACGCAAAAAGCAGGAACCTAATTTCCCCGCGAAAAGCAATTGTTCCTGCTCTTTTTTCTACATACTTCCTCCATACTTCAAAATTAATTAACCAACTCTATCACGATTAGTGCAGTCAATTATTTTTTATCTGCTTTACCATACAATAGCCAATCCCTATATGTGTCTGGATACATTTATTAGAGCTATCTTTCTTTTCTATTTTCTTTCTTACAGTTGCCACATGAACCCTGAGTGAAGCAATGTCTCCTTCCAAAGAACTTCCCCATATTTCCTTCGCGATGTGGGTATGAGTCAGCACTCTTCCAAGGTTTTTCGCCAACAGGCATAAGATTTTATATTCAATTGGAGTTGCATGAATTTCTTCCTCTTTCACATATACTGTCTGCATTTGATAATCAATGGTCAAACTGCCATTATGAAAGACAGGATCTCCCCCCTGCTGATTATTTTGTATGTACTGAATTCTCCTATAGTTTCTTCTGATTCTTGCAAGAAGTTCCGCTGTTGAAAATGGCTTGGTAATATAATCATCAGCACCGGCATCCAAGGCATCAATCTTATCTTTATCTTCACTTCTGGCACTTATCACAGTAATTGGAACAGTTGACCAGGTACGTATTTTTCTTATTACATCAACCCCATCTATGTCAGGAAGTCCCAGATCCAACAGGATCAGTTCCGGTGTCTGTGTTGCAGCTTCCATAATCGCCTGATTCCCATTTTTTGCCACATGATATTTATAGTTTTCTGTCTCAAGGGCGGTTGTGATAAGACTGCGAATGGCAGCATCATCTTCTACCACTAATATATTTGAATTATTCATGAATCTCTACCTCCTCAGCAGGCACCGTAAAATCAAAAATGGCACCTTTCGGTTCATTATCATAAACCATTATTTTCCCACCATGTGCATTGATAATTGATTTACAAAGAGCAAGCCCAAGACCCAGACTCCGTTTCGAATCCGTTATTTCATTATTTGCCGTATAAAACATTTCAAAAATATGCGGTTTATCTTCATCCGGAATTCCCTTTCCATTATCTGCGATCTGCACATGTACAAAACTTTTTTCTTTCTTTGTAGATATCACGATCTCTCCGCCTGGAGGCGTATACTTCACCGCATTATCTGCAAAAGGTCTGGATAAAGATGAAAAAGATAAAGAAGGGAAATATATCCGCCGCGAGCGTTATGCCGGAAATGTAAGCAGGAGCTTTTATGTGGGAAATAACGTTCAGAGAGAAGACATCCATCCGAAATTTGAAAATGGTATTCTTTCCTTTACTGTTCCAAAAGAGCAGAAGGCAGTAGAAAACAGCTCCCATTATATTGCCATTGAAGGTTAATCTCAAACGGGCAGGGAATAAAACCCCTGCCTGTTTATGGTCTTCCTATTATCTTAGGAGTTGCCATGATGTTTTCCGGCATTATAGATATCGTGATATTTGCATCCGGTCATGATTATATGGCAGGATCTGGCTGGTTTCTTGCTGACGGCATTCTGACCGTACTGATGTCTTTATTCATTTTGGGAAATGGATGGTTTACAGCAATGACAATCTCCTTTATTTTAGGAATGTGGCTGATTTTTTCAGGTATCACCAAACTGGTTCATTCCTTTGACCTTCAAAAACTGGGAGTAAAGGGCTGGTTTACTGTACTTGGAATCCTGCTGACTGTGATTGGTTTTCTGTCATTCACACATCCATTTGCAAGTATTGCAGCTATGGCTTGGGTAATCGGATTTTTCCTGCTCCTTCAGGGTATTGTATCCGTTATGCGTGGATGCTTTTCCAACCGTTTCTGGTTGTAAAAATATAACAAAACCTAATATTGCCAAAGAGGAAAAAGGCACCTCTTCATATAGATTCGGCTGCATACAAAATTGTGTGCAGCCTTTTTAATGAATACCTAATTCTGAAAATAATCTTTTACTCTCTACGGATAATCTTATCCTACAACAATTTTTTCTTTTTAAAATAAATGAGTTCCAGAATAATTGTTATTACTGCAATTGCAATCACTGCAACATATCCGTATTTCCACTGTAGCTCTGGCATATTCACAAAATTCATACCATACCATCCAGTCAAAAGTGTAAGTGGCAGGAATAAGGTTGTCACAACTGTCAATATACACATAATTTTATTCTGTTGAGCATCCTGCTGAGATTGATACAATTCACGTAACTGCAGTATATTTTCTCTAAGCAAATGCACATGGTTATGCAATCGTTCTGTCCTGAGTGCATAACGATTCCACGATTCTGTATTACGGATAATAGGCAGTCCATCTTGAGACTGTAATAGATCACCAATCATAGCCAGCTGTTCATAATATGCATCCAGCTCAGAGAGTTTCTGTCGATACTTTGTAAGAACCGAAAAGAAATTATCCGCAACACCTTTTATAAGCTGATCTTCCATCTTTTCAATTTCTTTTTCCAAATGTAACAAATATAGAAGATCATTTTCAATCATCAATTCCATCATCTTAAGAAGAAACTGATCCGGTGATTTCAGCTCCTGAAACTGTTCTTCCTTTTTCTCTAACCAGTGTTTCAGTTCCCCACTCTCCTCAATTAAAAAAAGTTCTTTATCTGTCATGTAAAATCCACAGACAACATGCGGTGTACGTATTTCATTTTTTTCCGGTACTCGCAAGGTTCCCAGAATACAATCCCGAAACACTTCTGCTTTACAGTATCGGATTGATCTGATACTGTGTAATAATTCGTTATCATGCGGAAAATCTTTCTTCAACTCACGAAATTCATCTTCCCGTAAAATCGTAAGGAAATGTATATTCACCATAGAATCTCTCATTCTCCTTCCTTCCTAATATTCTTCTCTAGTAAATCAGAATACTCTTTATTTTTATGAAATGCAAATACGAAATGGCAGGAACTATCACATAATCCTCATTCCACTAAAATGCCTTATTCTTTATATTGCTGTTATCACAAGCACAATAACCAAATCCGACAAATACATCAGATAACAAATCTGCAAAACTCTGTGTATTAAAAATTACAGAGCAGAAACCTTATCTTTACATCGATAAAAATTACTGCTCTATCTTCATTATCATGCTAAGCTAATCAAAAGCTACTCCATTTCCTGATAATTTCTAATACACTTCAATACTTCAATTCTCAACTCCTGGTACAGATCCTCATCAAATCTTCCATTAATCAAAGAGTTCTTTATCAGCAACGGTCGGAACATCTCTACTATCTGTTCAGTAGCTACATGGTCTCCCATCTTCGCCCGGAACAACACTTCTTCAAAATTCATCACTTGACACCTCCCATCCATTTTCTGATCTTACGGATTGCATAATAATAAATTCCTTTCACCTTGTAAGGTGGCAAATCATTGATCCGGCTTATATCATCAAACGTCCGTTCTTCAAACACATGCTGATAGATCAGTTTTCTCTCATCCTCGCGCAATAAGAGTAATGCCTCGACAAGTTTTTGATCCCTTATCTCGTCCCATTCTGGATAGCACCCATCTAGCTCTCTCATTAACAGTTTGATAATTGCATACACCTCTCAGAAGATTGATATAGGTGCTGCAGATAGTGCCTGCGTTTATTGCGTGCCTGCAGCTTTAAGATTACATAGTAACGCCTTCTACGTGGCCGGGAAGGGCATAGGAACTGGCTTCTGGGAGATTTACACCATTTTTCGTCAGGCTATTTTACAATAGTAAAATTACTCTAAACTTGATATAATAATGGACAGGTATCGAAGTTTTATCCTGTCCGTAGAAAGGAGCAGAATGATCACAGTAACAAAAAGTGATTTGATAAAGTTAGGTTATGGTCCTTCTTTTTCAGCAGATATTATCCGAGAAGCGAAAAAGCTGATGATTGCCAAAGGCCATACTTATTATCAATCAAAGAAACTGAACAGGGTACCAAAGGAAGCGGTTGAGGAATTATTGGGAATCACTTTGCCAGATACTGAAAACTAAGTGTACTTCTTGCATTAGAGAAGGAGTGTAACATGGCAAAAGATCCAATCAAGAAAGCAACTAACGGAACCTATTATTTCAGAGCGAATTTAGGAAAACACCCTGTAACTGGGAAACAAATACAAAAATATCGCAGTGGATTTGCAACAAAGAAAGAGGCTCGGGCAGAATATTCAAAGCTTATTCTGTCTACACCAGATGAGCTTACGGAAAAGAAAGAGGAAGTGACTTTCAAAAAATTTATTCAGGAGATTTATCTTCCCTGGTATAAAACCCAGGTAAAAGAAAGTACATACAAGAATAGGTATGCTACCATTGAAAAACACTTTTCCTATTTCTATAAGATGAATACTGACAAAATTGAGCCAATTCATGTGCAAAACTGGCAATTAAAACTGGCAAAAAACTACAGCCCAAATTATGTGAGGATTATACAGGGAATGCTTGCAATCGCATTTGACAGAGCTATCGTTCTGGGCCTTGCAAAGAAAAATCCAGCCCGAATGATCGGAAATGTCAAGAGCAGAAAACCCAAAATTGATTTTTGGACATTGGAAGAATTCCAGAAAGTCATTTCTCTTCTGTATAAGGGCGATTACTATGAGCACTACTTGTTCATTTCTTACTGGTTGTTATTTATGACCGGAATGCGAATCAGAGAAGCGGCAGCACTGCAATGGTCAGATATTGATTTTGAAACAGGTGTTCTCAGCATCAACAAGAATCTTTATTACAAAACCATGACCGACTACAAATTTGTAGAGACAAAAACGCAAGCTAGCATACGGGATATCATTATATATGATGATACGCTTAAAGAGCTGAAAGAATGGAAAGAAGTTCAACAGAAAGTTCTACAGGAATGTATTTTTATATTAAGCTATAACGGAACGCCCACCAGCAAGACACCTCTGCCAAGAGCCTTGGAAAAGCTGGCAAAATTTCTGAGACGCTCTTGTGCCTCACCGCCCATTGATGTTATTGCTTTAATAGGTAGGGAATTAATTGCTGTAAGACCCGACAGGCGCAATCCCCGCTACTTAAGAGCAAGGACTGCAACTACATTCCAATACCGATAAAATATTCATATCTTGATATTTTTTCAGTAGGCAGATTCCCCAATCTGTCTGTTTGCCATGCCTGAATTATTTATCTAGAGACGCAATACGAGAACTGTATCAAGAAATTCATAATTTCCCGGCTCTTCTAGTATATCATAATTCTTATCTTAATGATAGCTACCTACCATTGGTGCCTGACACTTTGTATAACTTTTATCCGTTGTAACACTCTCATATCCTGCTTTTTCTGCTTTCAATATTATCATGTCCTGAAGCGTAAGAAAGTCCGCATGATATTTTTCTGCAATCTTTTTTTCGATTCTTTCTGTCTGTTTTATTCCCGGAATCCAGTTTTCATACATTCCGGGATATGGCACTATAAATGGCGACATACAGATAAGCTTTGCATCCGATTGCTCTGTAATTTCTTTCACAATGGCTTCATAACAGGCTTCAAACTGCTGTTCTTCCAGACTCTTTCCTGTATTCATCATAACTCCGACGTCATTGCATCCTATCAGAATGCTTACGACATCCGGTCGTTTTAAAATGCATTCCTTCTCCAATATACGTTTCACTCCATGAATCGTGAATCCATCATGTCCTCGATTCATAATGTCGTACTTCTTCCTTCCGCCGTCACTGTCATTCAACTTCTCAGCCACCATATTCACATAACCGTTTCCCAGTGGATTTTCTAAAAAGCAATGACTGGCATCTGTAATACTGTCACCTAAAAATATAATCTTTTTCATCTGTCCTTAACACCAAATAGCCTTATACTATAAATTGCATGAATTATAATTCCTGTCCGTCCTTAATTACCATCTTAAGCTCCAAATTCTCGTCTAATAATACGATATTCGCTTTCTTTCCCGGTGCGATCGAACCATATGTATCTTCAATTCCAAGACTCTTAGCCGGATTGATCGTCGCACATGCTACAGCCGTCTCAAGCGGGATCTCCATCTTCTTAACTACCGTACGCATACAGTCTGCAAGGTTTGTAACAGATCCTGCAAGTGCTCCATCAGATACCAGTGTTGCATGATTACCGACTACTTTTACATCCAATCCACCAAGTGTATACTGTCCGTCCGGCATTCCGGTCGCACGCATACTGTCGCTGATCAGGATCATACGGTCTGCTCCCATCATCTTGAACGCTGCTCTCACCATCGATGGATGGATATGTACACCGTCACAGATAATCTCTGCCATTACATGTGCACTGTCGGACACTGCTCCTACAACACCCGGTTCACGGTGAGTGAATGCAGGCATCGCATTAAAGAGATGTACGGCATGATTTGCTCCGGCATCGAATGCTGCTTTCGCATGTGCATAATCCGCATTGGTATGTGCAAGCGAAATGTTCACTTTATCTTTCATTGCTTCTACAAATGCAACTGCGTCCTCACTTTCTTCCGGCGCAAGTCCTACAAACTTCACAAGGCCTTCCGAAGCATCAAGGAATCTCTGACAAATGTCCGTATCACAAGGCATGATATTTCTTTCATCCTGCGCTCCTTTTTTCACCGGGCTGATGAACGGGCCTTCCATGTTCACGCCAACAAGATCCGCTCCCTTCGGATTCTGCTCTTTTTTGTATTCTGCTGCTGTTCTTAAGATATCTTCCAGTTCTTCTACCGGAAGTGTCATTGTTGCTGGTGCGATTGTTGTAACACCCACAGAAGCCTCATATTTTGCAATATTTTCAATAGCCTCTTTACTGTTATCACAGAAGTCATCTCCCATACACCCGTGGAAATGCAGATCGATCAGTCCCGGAATTGCGTATGCCCCCTGTCCGTCAACGACTTCTTCCCCCGGCATATCCGGTACGTTTTCTGTCGTGTAAATGCTTTCGATCTTGTCATCGTGAACAACAATGCCGCCTGCTGTAAATTTTTTGTCTTCTGTATAGACAATTACATTTTTGATTATCATTTTATATATCCTCCATTTTATTTTTTCCCAACATACCTCTTAACATTCTAAAAACTCCTGTGCATCCCTTCTCCTTCTTCCAGTGCACGCAGTGTATTATCATGCAGAACTTCTTTTTCATATTTATCCTGTTCCAAATAGTAAGAATAGATAATATCAAGCATGACCAAAATCGGGAACTGCGGTGAGATTACATTCCCATGATTCAGGTGTCTGAGTGATGGAATCAGAACAACTTCTGTGCAGAACTGCTCGAAGCCACCCCGGTTGTTCGCCGTAAAAAGAATCGTTTTCGCACCTTTCCGATATGCTTCTTTCAGAAGAAACAAGACCTCTTCCTTGGATCCGCTGATACTGATTCCGAATACGAGGCTTCTTCTGTCCTGGAATACCGCCTGCATACGCATCATATCTCTTTCTACCAGCGAATCAATATCCACACCAATTCGCATAAAACGCAGTTCCATCTCTCTTGCTGCCAGACCGGAACTTCCGGTTCCGCACACGAACACACGCTCCGACTGATTCAGATATCTGCTGATCCTTGCAATCTGCGCCTCATCCACCAGACTGTAAGTCCTATTCAGAAGTTCCTGATACGCATTCAGGATCATTCGCGTATTACCGGTAATGGATTCCTGCTTTTCTACAAATGTCTCTTCATACTGATAGATGAATTCTCTGTATCCGCGATATCCGCATTTCTTCGCAAATCTGGATAACGACGCTTCTGATACGAAGAGTCTCTCGGAAATGGATTTTGATGAAAAATCCACTTTCTTTCTGTTCTGTATAAAAAAATCTGCGATATTCCGTTCCACTGTCGTAAATTTATCATAATTCGATTCTATGATCGGAACGACTGATTTTACATAATATTCCATATCTTACTATTCCTGCTTCTTTATTTTATAACTCCAGACTATGCATGTCTTCCCTGAAAATGGTAGAATGCGCCTAACATACCGGCATTGTTCTGGTTTTTGGCAAATGCGATACTTGTATGCTCCCACATGCTGGACACCAGGTATTTTTCCACTGCTTTTTCAATCTTGTCCTTCAGGAATGCTTCCTGCGCCATGATTCCGCCGCCAAGTACGACAACTTCCGGATTCACTACATAACAGATATTGGCAATACCTTTCCCAAGTACATCCGTCATCTCATCAATTGCACGGTTACAGATCTTATCACCTTTTTTTGCCTCTTCAAAAATGCGATATCCGCTCCAATTTTCTGCCGGTTCTCCCTTCCATGCAGCAACCTTCTTCGTCAGAATACTGGCTGCTCCGAGTGTCTGGAAATCGCTGTCATCCATATGCATATATCCGACTTCACATGCGCTGTTACTGAATCCGTGGAACACCTCGCCATTCAGCAAAATACAGCCGCCGATTCCGGTTCCGATTGTCAGCATCACAGCCGCCTTACTTCCTGCCGCCGCTCCTGCTTTGTACTCAGCAAGTCCCGCACAATTCACATCATTTTCCACTTCACATGGAATTCCGAATCGTTCTTCTACCGTCTTTTTGAATGCCGTTCCGATATAATTCGGGATCAGCGGTGCCGAATAGAAGATTTCACCTTTCTCAATGTCAACCATACCGGCTGTAGAAATACACACACCTGCGTCTGCCTCTTCTTTTAATGCTTCTACGATACCGATGACTTTATCAAGGATCGCCGGTCCGCCTTTCTGCGCTTCTGTCTTCATTTCTTTCTTTAACAATACTTCTGCATCTTCGCTCACAATACCATATTTGATTGCTGTGCCGCCGATGTCAATACTAATATATTTTTTCATCTCTGCTTTGCCTCTTTCATTTTCCTTCATTATACTCGTTCAGCCAGAAAAGGGCAAACCGTTCTTTTATGGTTTGCCCTCGACTTTTTCTGATTAAATCTTTACTTTAAATATTGCCTTTTTAATGGTTTCCGGTTCCTGAACCTGAACCGCTGTTCTGTGTCCGTCACTCGGATAACAGATCAGGAAATCTCCATCTGTCAGGACTACGGAAGAATTCTTTTCCCCATCCATCGGAAGAAAATCATCTTTTTCCACAAAATCTTTTAATTCCATATTCTGAATGAAGTTCAGATCGATCTGTTCGTTTCCATGGATCATTACATGGACGTCCAGATAATTTTTATGTGCTTCCCAGAAACGTTCTTCCGGTGTTGTTGTTGTATATTCTACGATATTGACAAACAGTCTGTCACCATCGATTTCATGACTTCCCTTTTCATAAGATGCAAGGTCGTGTGTCTTTGCATATTCAAAGCACTCTTTTACCTGTTCTTCTAAGAATGGGAATTCTGATAAATTATTGATATTTCCAAAAATCACGAAAATCGTCACTCCTTCTTAGTTTTTGTAAATGGTTGTGTTAGGAGCAGGTACGGAATTGTCTCCTTTTGCCTTTCTCCAGATGATACTTGCCGGGATACCAATTACCAGTGATACTACAATTGAGATGATTGAGTATGACCAGATTGATACGTGATCAGCAGGTACGAAGTATTTGATGTATATCATTACGCCTGATGCAACGATGAATGCACATACTGCACCAAATGTATTGGCAACCTTTGTAAATGCTCCAAGGATAAATGTTCCGATCAGGATACCAAGTACCAGTCCCATGAATCCATTGAACCATTCGTATGCAGATTTTACTCCGCCGTTAGCCAGTACCATAGCAACTACGATTGCGAAGATACCAACGATCAGAGATACATACTGTCCGATCTTTGTCTGTTTCTCAAAGCTTAATTCTTTCTTAGAAAGTCTTGTCTGGATATCCAGTGTCCAGCTTGATGCTACAGAGTTCAGACCTGTAGAAAGTGTAGACTGTGCTGCTGCATAAATAGCTGCTAACAGAAGTCCTGTTACACCAACCGGAAGCTCAAATGCGATGTAAGATGCGAAGATCTGGTCCTGAGCCGCTGCCGGTGGAAGTGCATTCTGCTGATAGAATACGTATAATCCTGTACCGATCAGGTAGAATACTGTTGCGATGAAGATTGATAATCCTCCGTTTGTAAGCATCATTTTGTTCAGTTTCTTTGTATCAGTTGTTGTTGTAAAACGCTGTACAATATCCTGGCTTGATACGTAAGATGCCATTGTATTGAATCCGGCACCAACGATCATGATGAATACGCTGTCTTTAAAAATATTAACATTGAAAATTGGCTGATCTACAGCAAGGAACTTATGCTCTGTTGTCAGTGCATGTGCGATTGCTCCAAATCCACCATCTAAGTGTGCTAACAGGAAGATCAGTGCAAATGTAACACCGATCAGAAGTACAGATCCCTGGATGAAGTCTGTCCAAAGTACGGATTTAAGACCTCCTGTGTATGAGTAAATAATAGCAATGATACCCATGATAATGATCAGTAAGTTTACGCTGATTCCAGTCAGACTTCCAAGTACCATACATGGAAGGTACATGATGATTGACATACGTCCGATCTGGTAAATGATGAACATTACAGCTCCAAGTACACGAAGTCCTTTGCTTCCGAATCTCAGTTCCAGATAATGATATGCTGTATCAATATCCAGTTTGCTGTAGATTGGCAGGAAGAATTTAATCGTGATCGGGATAGCTAACAGCATACCAAGCTGTGCGAACCACATGATCCATGTTCCTGCGTATGAGTTTCCTGCTAATGACAGGAATGAAATCGGACTTAACAGTGTTGCGAAAATTGATACGGAAGTTACCCACCACGGTACAGTTCCGTCTCCTTTAAAATACTCTTTTCCTTTCATTTCTTTCTTTGCGAAATGAAGGCCGGCGAACAGTACAGCCGCGAGATAAACTACTAAAATGACTAAATCTACTACGGTAAACCCTTGCATCGTCTCTCTCCTTACAGATATTTTTCTTTCACGTATTTGTTATATAATCTTACAGATATTTAGCTTTTGCGTCGCGAACCATCTTAGCTGCTTCTTCAACGATAGCCATGTCTTCTTCTACTAATGCTGGCAGTGGCTCTCTTACTCCGCCAAGTTCCAGACCTTCGTTGATCTTTAACATAGCTTTGATCACTGCGTACATATTTCCGTGTGCAGAGCACATCTTATAGATAATCTCATCACAAGCATACTGGATTTCTCTTGCTTCTTCCATCTTTCCGGCTCTTACATACTCGTCTAATTTCAGATATAATTCCGGCATAACTCCGTATGTACCACCGATTGCTCCTTCAGCTCCGATGACACGTCCACTCATGAACTGCTCATCTGGTCCGTTGAAGATGATGTAGTCAGGGCCTGCTGCCTGTTTGAACATCTGGATATCCTGTACCGGCATAGAAGAGTTCTTAACACCAATTACGTTAGGATTCTTTCTCATCTCTGCGAAAAGTCCCTGTGTAAGAGCCACTCCTGCAAGCTGTGGAATGTTGTAGATTACGAAGTCTGTGTTTGGTGCTGCTGCACTGATGTCATTCCAGTACTGAGCGATTGCATACTCTGGCAGGTGGAAGTAGATCGGTGGGATTGCTGCGATTGCATCAACTCCAAGGCTTTCTGCATGTCTTGCAAGTTCCTGGCTATCTTTTGTGTTATTGCATGCAACGTGTGCGATAACTGTAAGCTTTCCTTCTGCTGCTTTCATAACGTTCTCAAGGATGATCTTACGGTCTTCTACGCTCTGATAAATACATTCTCCTGACGAACCGTTCACATATACACCTTTCACACCTTTTTCTACAAAGTATTTTGTCAGTGCCTGAACGCCTTCCGGGCTTACATTTCCTTCGTTGTCATAGCATGCATAGAATGCAGGGATTACGCCTTTGTACTTTTCAAGATTTCTCATGGTTTCTTTCTCCTTTTCTTTGTCTTTTTATATAAATTTAATTTAATAAGTTCCTTGCAGAATTATCTTTCCATTTCTTCTACAAATGATTTTGTGATCAGCTGCGGTCTTGTGATAATAGATCCTACAACAACACTGTACGCACCAAGCTCGATCACATGTTTTGCTTTTTCCGGTGTATTGATGTTACCTTCTGCGATCACTCTGTGTTTTGCTTTTGCGACAATCTTTCTTAAGATTTCGAAATCATTTGCCTCGATCTTATCGTCCTTGCTCTGCTCTGTGTAACCAACCATTGTAGTTCCGATGAAGTCAAATCCAAGTTCATCCGCATGCAGTGCTTCTTCCACTGTAGAACAGTCTGCCATGAATAACTGATCCGGATATTTTGCTTTTACTTCTTTAAAGAACTCATCTAATGTCTTTCCGCCAGGTCTCTTTGAAATAGTAGCGTCCATAGCGATGATTTCAGGTTTTACTTCCATCAGTTCTTCGATTTCTTTCATCGTTGGTGTAATGTAGATATCACTGTCATCATAATCTCTTTTTACGATTCCGATGATTGGCAGATCAACCTGTGACTGGATCTCCTTGATATCTTCTTTTGTATTTGCACGAATTCCGCTTGCACCTCCCTGTTTTGCAGCCAGTGCCATTCTTCCCATAATGAATGAAGAATGTAATGGTTCATCTGGTAATGCCTGACATGATACAATTAATTTACCCTTCAGATTTTCAACTTTCTGATTCATTTTTTGTTCCCTCCTTCGTTCTGCAATCAGTATAGTATTGTTCGATTTTATTTTCAAGTACCTTTGCAGTTCTTGAAACTTCTTTCATCTTTTTCAATACTTCTCTCTTTTTTGCCTATTTTAAAATCCGTTTTTTATGCAATATGCACAATTCCAGGCAATTTCTTTCCACTTTTGAAAGTATTTTCAGTTCATGCTATTTTACTTGAAAATTCATTTATAATGTATATACTAATATTCAGAAACAAAAAAACAATAGAATAAGGAGAGATTTTATTATGGTAATTTATAAAGCAAAAGACTATCAGGATATGAGCCGTAAGGCCGCAAACATCATTTCTGCACAGATTATTATGAAGCCAAACTGTGTACTTGGACTTGCAACCGGATCTTCACCGGTCGGTACATATAAACAGCTGATCGAATGGTATAAGAAAGGGGATCTTGATTTTTCCCAGGTTACAAGTGTAAACCTCGATGAATACAAAGGACTCAGTCCTGAAAATGATCAGAGCTACAGATATTTCATGAATACCAATCTCTTTGATCATGTAAACATCGACAAAACCCGTACTTTCGTTCCGGACGGACTGGAAGCAGATTCCGCGAAAGCCTGCAACGATTATAATGCAGTCATCCGTAAGCAGGGCGGTGTAGACCTCCAGCTTCTCGGTCTTGGACACAACGGACATATCGGATTCAACGAACCAGGTGCCGCTTTTGAGAAAGAGACACACTGCGTAGATCTGACAGAAAGTACAATTGAAGCCAATAAGCGTTTCTTCGAATCTGAAGATGATGTTCCGAGACAGGCTTATACAATGGGAATCAAGAATATCATGCAGGCCAAGAAAATTCTGGTTGTTGTAAGCGGAGAAGATAAGGCGGATATCTTAAAAGAGGTCTTATACGGACCAATTACTCCGAAAGTTCCTGCTTCTATTCTTCAGTTACATAATGATGTTACGATTGTAGCTGATGAAGCAGCACTCAGTAAGATTGATATGTAATATGAATAAAAAATCCCGGTATGTGAATCAGACATTTTTGAGCATCCAGCTCATTGTCCTTTCACATACCGGGATCTTTTTCTGTATTCGATTATATTTGCGGCAGCCGGACTATTTTTTGTAAAGCTGCTGCTTTTTTTCTTCCTGCAATGATCAGTATAGCGGATATCACTACAATCGTGCCTGCCAACAGCTGAGAGACCGGAAGTCCAACTTTTGGCAGCAACAGCTGATCGGTTCTAAGTCCTTCGATCCAGAATCTGCCAAGACCATACCCCAAGAGATAGATCAGGAAGACTTCCCCATCGAATTTCTTATGCTTGCGGTACAACAGCATGATGATCAGCACCATCAGACACCACAGGTATTCGTACAGGTAGGTCGGATGAACCTGAATATACATGACTCCTTTGACTGTCTCGGCATGATTCCACATCTTTGTTGTGATATCCGAACTTCTTACTGCATCCACCGGAAGTCTCATGGCAAATAAGCCATTTGTATATTCGCCGAATGCTTCTCGATTAAAAAAGTTCCCCCATCTTCCGATCATCTGTCCGGTGATCAGACCGAATCCGCCTGTGTCAAATAACAGGAACGGTGATGATACTTTTATTTTTGCAAATATAAATACTACAACAATTGCCGTGATCACACCGCCGTATATGGCAAGACCGCCCTCACGGATGTTAATGATGCTCTTAATATCGTCTTTATACATATCCCAGGAGAAAATCACATAATATGCCCTTGCTCCGATAATTGAAAAGATAACTCCATATATTGCCAGATCATTATAATCTTCTACGTTCTGATGCGTACGCTTTGCTTCCATTACCGCCATCATAAGTCCCGCAAGTATTCCGATTCCTATGACGATTCCATAATATGCGATATCGAATCCAAAGACTGTGATATGATCGCCGACAGATTTTAAATGAATTCCCAGATTAGGGAAATCTATGGTTCTGTACCGAAATTTAATAGTGCCTGACACCAATGTGGTCAACTTAAGAATTTTAGAAAAATTTTAGAATTCCTTCAGCCCTGATTTCATGGGCATTTGAAGGAATTCTTTTCTTTTTTTACAAAAAAGTACTTGACAAAACCTCCTGAAAGTGAGGTCGCTTCGCGACCTATTAATTAAGGAATTGTTCGTCTCGCCACGAACCTTAATTACACTTTAGGAGGTATATCATATGAATCGAATTGACATCTGCAAAAATATCATCCAATCCATTAAGGATTATATCACAACCCCAGAAAAACTGGAACCAAATCGTGCAAAAAATCATTTTGTTCGCAAACGAAAGCTTTCTCTTTTTCAGGTAATTATGTATCTGCTTTATACTTCAAAAGCCTCCATGTTTCAAAATCTTTCCCGTATCCGGGAAGATCTTGGATGCCTTGATTTCCCTGACATTTCAAAGCAGGCTCTGTCAAAGGCTCGCCAATTTATTAACCCTGCCTTATTTAAAGAACTCTACTATTTATCGGTTGATTTATTCTATAAGCAGCTCCCATCTCGTAAACTTTGGAATGGATATCATTTATTTGCCATTGATGGTTCCAAAATAGAATTGCCTAATTCCAAATCGAATTTTGAATTCTTCGGTGAAATGTTTGGATATCCTGATCCAAGCCGCCGTTTTACTATGGGACTTGGTTCCTTTGTTTATGATGTTCTTGATGATTATATCGTCCATGCTTCTTTTACTGAATTTCTTAAAGCGATAAATTCTAATGGTGGTTTAGATGAGTACTGTTGTTTGCCAGTACAATAAGAAAAATCCAGAATCAGAGAGAAGGTTCTATCATCCTCTGATTTTGGATTTTTTCTTATGTAGCATTATTCTGTTTAAGAGAGCCCTTTATGATTTCTAATCATATTCTATACAAACCTGTTTATTCAGATCTATCGCATATCGCTGTAAATATTTGTCCGCAAGACTATTTGGAACCACTTTAATATGTACGACCGGGCAATCCGCAAAAACTGCTTTATCTAAAGAAAGAATACTTGCAGGTAAATGAATTTCTGCCAGTTTATGGCAACCATAGAACGCATGGTTTTTGATTCTCTGGATTCCTGTTTCCATATACACTCTTTCAAGATTTGTACACTTGCAAAACGCATCTTCCTCAATAAGAAGAATATTCTCCGGTACAACAAGCTCATGTATTCTGGAACATCCACGGAAAACACCTCTTGATAATTTTGAAAGCCCCTTTCCTATCTTTATTTCTTTCAGTCCTACACAATTTGTAAATGCATAAGTTCCAAGTTCAGAAACTGAATCCGGAAGCACCAGACTATCGATGGAAGCGCATCCTGAAAACGCATCCCTGCAAATACATTTCAATGAATCTGGTAAAAAAAGGGTTCCTTCAAGATTCTTACATCCTGTAAAAGCATTCTCCTGGATCTCTTCCAGTTCTTTCCCCCATTCAGATCCTGTTTTGCTCCGACTATACATCGGATAATTTCACTTTTGTGATACACAGTCTCTGGATACTCCTGCCTCTTATTATAATACCGGTACTCAGGCAATCTCTGATTTCCTGCATCTAACAGACAATATTCCTTCGTTGAATCACTCAACAGGAATACTGCATCTCCGTTTTCAGCGCTGCAATTTGCAAGCAGATAAGTCTGCTGTGTGATTTTCCAGGGATCAGCCATAAGCTTTTCTGATTCATGTGGAAGAATATGCATACTTAAAATTAAGATGAACCAGAGCCTCAAATGGCAATCCGACAGATTGTTACGCCATTCTTCCAACAGATTCTTTGTAATATGTACGAAATAATCGTAAGAAAGCTCTGCAATGGTTTCCTCTGCACCTGATGCCAGCGATGGATCACTTACCATTGCTTTTATCAGCGGATGAAGGGAAACCGTATGATTCTCAATATGAATTACTCCTTCTTCCTGAAGCTGGAAAACAGCATTTCTCGCTGCAACCAATACCTCATCCGATGTGAACTGACCATCTCCTGTCAGTTTACAGATCACATTCATGTTATTCGTATACGGCTCCATCCTGATGATTGTTCCAAGAACCTGCCGTTCGATTTCTGTATACTTTCTCAAGATTAATTTTGCATGAAATAAGTGTTTCAGAATCTCATAAGGTGTATCAGAAATCCTTTTCCCATCCTTATTGACCGATACTTTTATTCCAAGTTTCAATGCATCCGGGATGCTTTTCTTAATCTTCTGACTGTACTTCTGAAGTGTCCAGCCGCTTCTCTTATAATGGAGCGCAATCAGCTTTACAGCCAGAGCATGGAATCCAACCGTCGAAATAATTTCTTCACATGCACTTTTATCCTCCTGCGACAATTTCTCATATACCGTTCCAGAGTACTGGCAAAACATATGACACGAAAATGCTTCTTTCTGCTCCACATTTTGATTGTCTACAGAATCTATGAAAAGAACCTTTCCATATTCGTTCATCTCTTCCGTATAATCCTACGCTGTTATAATCACTTTTACACAAGACAATCTTGCCAGCAGATGGAATACCGTAGGATTCGATCCCCTCCAAGGAAATTCATTCTTTCCCCGCATTTTGGACATTCCGGATGATCTGGATTTTCTTCTCCCCAATATACATCATGGGCTATTTGTTTCATTTTTGTTGTTACACTCATATGTAGTCCTCCCTTTGCTTAACCATTGTTACTTTAACTATACCGCTACTTTTGGAAAATCGCTAATCACAGTTTGTGATATCGGTTCGTTAAACAGTTCTTCTAATTTCTCCCAGAAATCTATAGCATAAGATCTAAGTTTTCTTTTAATTCAGGCACTGTTTTATCCTTGCTCCACCCTGAAATATATCCAAAAGAATATTCGGAAGTATCAAGTCCATTTCCAATCATTTCCGCCACCCAAAAAGCTACTGACTCTGCCTGTATCTCTTTGGTATTACGATCAAATTTATCTTCTTCACTTCCATGCTTTAACTCTACATGGCCAATTTCATGAATAAGTGTTTTGATTGTTTGAAGTTGTGGCATTCCTTCTCTTACTGCATTTTTTTCTTCTGCCGGACTATAATAACCATTTGCCGATCCTTCTATTGATTCAAAAGAAACCTGAACTGGACTAATCAATATAAGTGCTTCCTTTAATTGTTCATATCCCTCAACACTTTCTTCTAGCATCATCGCAAGTGTTGGAAGTGGCTCTCCACTGGTCTGCTGAACATCAAATACATACGCTGGCCGGAATGAATGAAATTCACGATTTACAATTTTTTTCTTTTGTTTCCCCATTTCATCTAAAACAGGTTTCGAATTTTCATCATACACAAGCTCTTCCACATCTGCTTTATGTCTTATTCGCCATGGTTGGGATAAACTTCATATACTCTTCCTTTGTCCAAAATTTCATTTCATCTGATTCATTCTGTCCCATTGATCCTGCAACCCTCACTGGATTATTCGGAAGTTCATAAAATCGTACAGCATGATTAAAAATACTCGAAAGTTGTGCTTGTACAGTTTTTAAATATGTTCCTGTATATTCTTTGCCTTTGTTGTTGATGGATTCTCTCATTGTGTTTTGCCATTTGATGATATCTCTCGGTGTAATATCTCGCATACTCAAATCTTTGAAATACGGAAATATCTTTGTTTTTATGATATGTTCTTTTGTACACCAGGTATTGTATCGGATTTTTGGTTTTACATCGGCTTCATAGATTCCGTAAAAATCTTCAAATGTCATATCTAGGCTATTTGCCTTTTGAAGCTTAAAATGATTTTCCCAATTCTGAGCCGCGTTTTTCGTCAAAAAACCGCGTTTTAGTTTTCGACAACGTTTTCCGGTCCAATCCACATATAGAAAAGAGGTATACCAAGTTCCACATTTTTTGTCCTTGTAAACAGCCATCCATTTTCTCCCTATTAAGTCAAGTCTTTTTTCCTTGAAAATCAAGGATTTTTTCAATATATCATCAATAAATATCTCAGAAGAAGAAGCCATAGGAATGAACATTTCTCTGTATCTG
>NZ_JBQHSE010000029.1:0-36139 GCF_052066395.1 Bariatricus sp. HCP28S3_A4
AAAGATAAATTCGACAACAATAAATCCATAAATTCGACGGCAAAATATTACATATCTAATTCTTAATCAGAAGGATTCAGCCTTCATAGACACAAAACTATTTACGCCCTCTGTTATTATAAATATAACATTTTAATCTGGCAGGCTTCTCTCCAAACAGAGTCGTCCATATCCCACCTCACGGTTCGGATACTTTCCAAATCCCGGCAACTCTCTCGCCCCGCGCCGGAGATACGCCTTCACCTTCTCCCCATACAAAAACGGATCATTTCCTCTTACGATCCCCCATTCCATCAAAAGTGCCGATGCTCCTGTCACAAACGGCGTTGCGAAAGAAGTTCCACTCACCACTGTCACCCCTCCGCCAACTGCTGTCGTCCTTACGTTCACTCCCGGTGCCACAAGATCCGGTTTCGTCCTTTCATCCTGCCAGGTATATCCTCTTCCTGAAAAAGATGCATAGGAAAAAGTAAGCACATCATACGCCCCCACCGATATCACTTTATCTGCAGTCGAAGGAATCGTTAAGGTCACTTCTTCATCCGGATACAAAAATCCTGTCCCCCGGTTCAATACATTCTCACTTGGCAACCACAGATCATACTGCCCTTCCACAACCCTTGTCGGATTCAAAATGATCTGCCAGACTCCCGACGTAATATAATCTGTCACCGGAATCATATCAATATAAATCTCCTGCGCGACATTATACGGGCTCGGTTTTCCATAATATAATAAAATCTCCGTTTCCCCGATCCGGAATCTCTGCGAACCGAGAACAGATTGTATTGGACCGATCCGCGTCCCCGCAGGAGATACAAATGAAATTTCCACTTCGTCCGTATACGCTTTCCAGATCTGAATATTCAATGTTGGTTCATCTGCCTGTACTGCGAGCTGTATTCTTTCTTCTTTTCTTTTCTGCAGCACTCCAGAAGTATGCCCGGCACTTGCCGCTTCATTTCCGGTCCCCACACAGATCACACTCTTCCAGAAATTCGACAGATCATCAATATACCGTTCTACCAGACTCCTGCCGTCATGTGTTCATTATAACTAGGGGAACATTTTTCATAAAAAATCTCAGAAGCAAGCCATGTTCCGTCTACTTCTGAGATAATATTAGAATTTAATATTTTTATAACATTTCTTCCAGACAATCTATAATAGCCTTACAATATGGTACATAAGCTCCATTATCTTTATTAGAATAATATTCTATGAAGCTTCTTATTTCTTCTTCTGAATATTCTTCAGCATCAAATACCTCCGAAGCTTCTAGCGCCTGACGCCTGTCCCTTTCAAGATGGTAGCTGTCTAATCCTAAATTATGTATCATTTCCTGTGCAATATTTTCTGTTGTCCTTCCTCTTACACTGTTAATTTTTCCATTTAGAGAATACTTAAACGCTTTTTCCACTTCCATATCCGTTGGAGAAAGCATATCCTTTCTCCACCAGTCATTTTTCCTATGTCCGCAATGATCCTCATCTTCTCTAATTGTTTCTTCTCCATTACATGAAGCAAACAAATTATCATATTGCAAATCTTTATCCTCAAAAGAATCTTTTGGCAAAAAATGTTCAATATGAGACGAATCTGTTGTTATTTTTCTCATACAATAGCAACATATTTTCCCCTGTTCATCTACAAGGCATTCTCTTAATTTTCGTCTTCGATTTACTCCATCTATATCATCTGTCGAAAAATCATTTTTATAATGAGGTTCTCTGTTATTTTCCATTTTAAAATTTTTCTTCCAATCCTCAAACCATTGCGGAGACTCTTGTTTATTTATTTTTTTCATGTCGTCGCCCCCTGGATATCAGAATTCTCGCTTTAGCAACACCTTCCGCATATCCATTAGATTTTTCGTCTAATATATCAGCCAATTTCTCCGCTTCATCAAATTTCTTTTTTTCAATGAGCAAATACATTTCATCAAGCATTCTTTTAATATCTTGGTTTACAGAAGCAGTATTCATTACTTCTTCTAAGATCACATTGGTATCCCATCCCATAAATGATTTATATGATTTTAAAGCTATTTTCTGTCCCTCTTTAAACATATAAAACAACTTAAATGTATCATCTACTTCTCCAAGAATTTGTGGAGAATGTGTTGTAATTATAAACTGTATATTGGGGAACGTCTTCTTCAAAACACTGAGCACCTTACGCTGCCATGATGTATGCATATGCAAATCTAATTCATCAATCAATACTACTCCTATTCCTTCCAATGGATTCTCTCTTTCCGGATTCGCTAATGCCATTCTCCGTGCCAAATCACCAAATAATGCTATCGTACATTTTTCCCCATCAGATAACTGGTTTATTGTTAAATACTTTCCATCTTTTCTCACTTTCATTGCTAATGGCTTTCTATCAATATGAATGTCTTCAAATCCATCCAACATAGCCAACATAGCCTGTTTTACTGCAGATAAGCTTTTATCTTCATACTTTGAATTTTCTCTTACCTTGGCTTGATTTTCTATATCTTCCTGATTTCTAAACCACTTAAATAAATTTCTAAAATCTATTGTACTCTCAATTGCTTTGTCAAATGCGTCTAATTTTACAAATTGCTCTTTAGATGCTCTTACAGGAACATCCAATACAATCCTATTAACACCATAATTAACAAAAACCGGCATATTCTTATTATCAATCTCCTCGATCCAGTTTCCATTACCATCATCATGACCTTTTACAAGATAAGAATCTTCAAATTTTTCTACTAACAATTTTAATTCGGCTATATTGTGTTTTTTTCCAGTTGCTCTATCGATAGAGCGACTATATTTCATTTCTGCTCCATCTTCAAAAGAAAATACTGCCTCAATATTTGCCTTTGATTTTCCATAACTAATATCGTCATAATCCAATTCTGTAGATCTTTTTTTGCCAGTTCCTATAAGTTTGGCAATAATATTTGCATATATTAAATCAACAGCTCGAAGAATTGTAGATTTCCCAACACCATTTATTCCAAAGAAAACTGTTGTTTTTTCATCCAAAACAATTGTTAGCTTCTCAATTCCTCTAAAATTTTGCAGTGTAATTGATTTAAGTTTCATATTCCATCTCCTTGCATTAACATATCCCTTAACTAAATATGTTGCTCCAATCATAATCCTATATAATTTCTTTATTAACAGAAATTATACAATAAATACCTTGCCATCTCAAGATTCACCACAACTTTTTCTTTTTTATATTCTATCCATATAAGGAGACTGATACTTAAATACGATATCAATGCTTTTATCCCCATTCACAACAATCTTCTCAATCAACTCTGTTACGATTTCTCTTGTTACCTCAGATAATGTTCCATACTTGATAAATTTCTCTATCCAGTTTTCATAAGATTCCTCTGCTTCTCCAAAGCTGTTTTTCTCCTGCTCTGTCAGCTGAATTTTCTCTCTGATTGCCTTATCCTGTTGTTCATATTCTGCCTTGTAGGAGAGATATTCTTCTTTGTCCAGAACACCATCCACATAATTCTCATACGTCTTCTTTTTATATTTCTGAACAACTGCAAGTTCTTTTTGCAGTCGTTCTATCTGCTGGTCTGCCTCCACTGCACGTCTTTGCACCTCCTTTCTGCGATCTGCTGCCTTTAATATTTCATCCTTATCACTTTCTTTCAGTGCCAGTTCCGCCTGCCTCTGGATTTCATTTATTACAATGGAATCCAGTATCTCCTTCTTAATAAAATGAGAATGACAAATCGTATTTCCCTTTTTATGATAAGTTCCACACTCATAACCATCCCTGCAGGTAACTCGCTGAAGATTATATCCACAATCCCCACAGACAAGAATTCCCGCGTATGGATTCACCTTTCTCACTTCACTGTGAAAGCCCGGTGTTCTTGTTCTTTTCTTCATATTTTCCTGTACCTGTTCAAAGATATCTTTACTGATAATTGCTTCATGCATTCCCTCTACGATATATTGTTGTTCCTCTGGAATGTAATAATATTTCTCCACTTTATATGATATTTTTTCTGACTTATGCTGTACCATAGCACCTGTATAAACTCTGTTTCGTAAAATCACATTGATCGTAGGATATGCCCAGCCTTTTCCACCGGATTTTTCCAAAGCGTTCGTATAGTTCAATCCCTGAACCTTTCTTTTATACTCTGATGGTGTCATAACACCTTCCTGATTCAGCTTTTTTGCAATACCATCTCTGGAGTATCCCTCCAGACTCATATAAAAGATTCTCCGAACTACCTTGGCAGCTTCTTCATCAATAAGAAAACGATGCTTATCTGCCGGATCTTTCATATAGCCATACGGTGCAAAGCCTGACATAAACTGCCCACGTTTTTTCTGTGCAGAGAGCGCTCCTCTGATCTTCTTGGATATATCACGACTGTACATATCATTAAACAGCGTCTTAAACTGTGCCAGTTCTTCATTACTGTGATGAACAGAATCCACACCATCCAGAATTGCAATATATCGGACTCCCAACGATGGAAAAACACGTTCTATATAATTACTTGTCTCAATATGCTCACGTCCAAGACGGGAAATATCTTTTGTAATCACACCCTGTATTTTTCCTTTGTAAATATCTTCCATCATCCGCTGAAATTCCGGTCTGTTTGCAAAATAAAGTCCGGAATAACCATCATCAATATAAATATCAGCGATTTCCAAATCATTTGACTTACCTACATATTCTCGAATCAACTTCATCTGATTCTCAATACTCTCACTGATTTTATTCTCCCCGTCCTCCTTTGACAGACGACAATATGCAGCCATCTGATACATCACATCACCCCATCTTTCTGTATTGTTACATCCACTGAATTATTCTCCGAAGCAAACTTAAAATAAATGTCTAACTTCTGATCCGGATAAACATAAATTTTATCAATCAGTTCTTCAAGTACTTCTCTGGTCAACTGTTTTACCGTCAGTTTTCTCCGTCTAAAATTGTTCAGCCATACCTTTGTCGTATTCACAGCAGTCTGCTGTTCCTGTTCTTCCTGCTTCAGCTTTTCCAGTTCTTTCTGATATTGTTGATTCTCATTTTCATACATCTGCTTTAATTCCAGAAATTCTTCCTTGGAAAGAATTTCATCCATGAGTTGTTCATATGCCCGTTTCCTGTATTCTATATTTCGCTCTATTTTTGCCTGCAAACGGGTAATTTTACTATCTACTTCCGGCTTTCTTTGCACAATCTCAGTTTCCAGATTTTTCAGATCTGTGCACATTTGTTTCAACTGTTGATTGATAGCAAATACCACTAATTCATCCAGTTTTTCAAACGTAATATGATTCAGTTCACAGTAATTCTGCCCCATCTTTTGATGGAAACCGCACATATATCCATCATAACCATTATGTGATGCCAGATATCTCTTACGCATAGCGGTTTTGCATTTTCCACAAAACAGTAATCCTACATACTTATGTGGTTCCTTATTTCTGTCAAAATACGGAATTCGTCGTTCCTGTCTGATCTGCTGAACTTGATCAAATTCTTCTTTGGAAACAATTGCTTCATGTGCATCCGGTACCAATTCCATTTCTTCCAATGGAATTACCTTTTTATATTTAAGTTTATAAGATGGTTTGTTATATTTTCTGATTACAACGGCACCGGTATAGATCGGATTCTTCAGAATCCCACGCACAGTAGCCGGTGTCCATAATCCTTTACCCACGTCCCAGGCATAACCGTTTTTTAAAAATTCATAGGGATAATAAATACATTCAGACCAACTGCGTAGATCAGACAGCCCACTATGATCCAGACAACCTGCATTCCCCTCTTCTGGGGCAAAAAATTGTTCATACTTTTTCTTTCCTCCTTGCTTCCGTTTTGATACCAGATATTTCATAACTTTTCCATACATTCTATATTTGCTTTTTTTGTACAGTTATTTTATAATTGTATTATATTTGCAGAATCATTTTATTTCAGTCACCATTTGAGCGAAAATCATCACTATTTTAGCTATTTAAGGAGAAATTATGAAAACTTCAAGCAAATGTGATTTTCCCGTTGACCAGACTACACGCCAGGAAACCCGCCATCATGGAGACTCCAGCCTGCCGATTGGTATATATTGCCAGCACACCAGTGAATACCGACTGGGTTATGCCCCCTGGCACTGGCACAAAGAGGCAGAGCTTTATTTTGTAACAGAAGGTTCCGCACGAGTCATCACAACAGAGGGTGAGACGGTTCTCCATGAGACGGAAGGGTGTTTCATCAACTCGAACTGTCTGCATTCCATGCGCCCGCATGAATGTGACGACGTGATATACCATTCTGTCGTTTTTGACCCGTTTATCATTTCCAGCAGTATTTCCATGCTATTTGATGAAAAATATATTTACCCTCTTTTGAGGAGTAAGCAGGTCTCTTCGATCATAATCGATTCTGACTGTCCGCTTCACAGTTTTATCTACGAAAAAATCAGCCAGATCGTATTTCTTAATAAAAAGCAGACATTCGGCTACGAAATTATTCTTCGGAATTCTCTTTCGGAGATCTGGTTCCAGCTTCTGAATCTTGCAGACGAAAAAATGAAGAATCCGCCCCGCGGAGCCGGTCTGGAGCAGACGCGTATCCATGCCATGCTGACCTATATTCACGAACACTATACTTCGGATCTGACCTCAGAACAGATTGCCGCAGCGGCCTCTGTCAGCGTAAGTGAATGCTGCCGCTGTTTTCAGCGCTGTCTGAAACAGTCCCCCTTCGATTATCTGATTGAATACCGCGTTCGCCAGGCAGCCGGTATGCTGCTGGATACGGATAAACCTATTTCCGAGATCTGCATGGAAACCGGGTTCAACAGCACCAGTTACTTTAGCAATAAGTTTAAAAGCATTATCGGACAATCCCCGCGCGACTACCGAAAAACGAAAGGAGTATTATGAGATCCTTTACATTCATACTTCAATACGTGAAAAAGCATAAGCTGAAATACTTTTTCGGCATCCTGACTTTGTTTGTTGTTGATTTCGCAGGTCTGTTCATTCCAAGACTGACGGGCGAAATCACCGATGGTCTGACTACCCATTCATTGGACTGGAGCAAAGTCAAATCCTATCTGATATTCATTTTTCTGACAGGTTCAATCATTGCTCTCGGCCGCTTTCTATGGCGTTATTTTCTCTTCGGTGCCTCCCGCTCGATTGAGAAAGAACTGAGAAATGATATGTTCGCCCATCTGGAAAAAATGAGTGTGGAATAC
Organism: Bariatricus sp. HCP28S3_A4; assembly: GCF_052066395.1. NCBI lineage: Bacteria > Bacillati > Bacillota > Clostridia > Lachnospirales > Lachnospiraceae > Bariatricus > Bariatricus sp. HCP28S3_A4. Next base: position 7,244 of record NZ_JBQHSE010000029.1, read on the forward strand.
TACAACGAACATAAGACCGGTGACCTGATGACGCGTTTCACCAGCGACCTGAATGCCATCCGTATGGCGATCGGCCCTGCCGTTATCTGTGTATTTGATGCATCCGTCATGACGGTCATGGTCATTTTCCAGATGATGCGTTATGTCAATATCAAGCTGACACTGATTGCGATTATTCCCATGTTCCTGATCTGTCTCGGTGATCTCTATTATGGTAAGCTCATCCATGCCCGCTACCTGCGGCGCCAGGAAGCCCTTTCTGATCTGACAGACTTTGTTCAGGAAAGTTTTTCCGGCGTCCGTGTAATCAAAGCATTCGTGCGTGAGCGCTCACAGATCCGTGACTTTGCCCGGGCTAACACAACTGCCATGAACTATAATCTGAATATGGCAAAACTCATTTCATTTGTTATGCCTCTTCTGGATGTAGTTATCGGACTTTCAAGTCTGGCGACCTTGCTTTACGGCGGTTACCTGGCGCTGATCGGAGAAATCACTCTCGGCCGGTTCGTTGCTTTCAACCAGTACATCAATATGCTGGTCTGGCCGATGATTGCCTGCGGAGACGCGGTAAATATGTTTTCCCAGGGCGCTGCTTCCATCCGGCGCGTTCAGGAAATCTTTGATGAACAGCCGGAAATTACTGACTCAGAAAATGTGGAAGAGATCGATCATATTAAAGGCGAGATCACCTTCTCTCATCTGACATTTGTCCACCGCGGCCATACGGAACCGACTTTAAAAGACATCTGTCTGCATATCTCTGCCGGCACCACACTTGCTGTCATCGGGCGGACGGGAAACGGGAAATCCACATTGGTCAATCTGCTTCTGCGGCTGTATAATACAGATCCGGGAATGATCTTGATTGACGGCAGAGATATCAATACCATCCCTCTGCATGTCCTGCGTGAAAATATTGCCTATGTCCCACAGGACAATTTTCTATTTTCAGACACACTGAAATCCAATATTGCCTTCGGCGCCCAGCGTGAAGATATGGATGCCATCATTCAGGCAACCATGTCCGCCTGCATCCATGAAAGTATTGTCACGTTTCCGGACGGATACGATACGATTGTAGGCGAACGGGGAGTCACACTTTCCGGTGGTCAGAAGCAGCGAAGTTCTATTGCCCGTGCACTTCTGAAAGATGCCCCGATTCTGATCCTCGATGATGCATTGTCCGCCGTTGATACAGATACGGAAGAACATATTCTTCAGAATCTGCGGGTTAACCGTGCCGGCAAGACCACGATCCTCATCGCGCACCGCATTTCAACGATCCAGCATGCAGATGTGATCCTGGTTCTAGACGATGGCGAGGCACATGAAATCGGCAATCATGCAGAACTCATGAAGCAGAACGGGATCTACCGTGAGATGTTCGAACAGCAGCAGCTCGAAGCGCTGCAGGGAGAGATTTCCGATTCTTTTTCGAAACAGAATAATACATTTGACAGACCATTTTCCAGAAAGGAGTGAACGACAGAATGAAGCGACTTTTATCTTATCTTAAGCCTCACAAATTAGTCATGACCGCAGCCACGGTTCTTGTTTTGTTCATTATTGTCGTAGAGCTCTACAGACCGATCATCATCGGTGATGCGATCGACAATTTTATCAATGGCTATTACCGCCCATATGTGCTGGCAAATGAAGATGACCGCGAAGTAATTACCTGGAACGGTCTGAATTTGACACGGAAAACCGACGAAGAGCTCACTCTCCTTCCGGAAAGCACCGAATGCTACCAGATTTTCCTGTATCATGATTCCTACTATATGGCGGAAAGCATCACTCCGTCTGAATGCACCCGTCTTCGAGACGCAGATAATGAATATCTGGAAAACTATGTCCAAAACGGCGCTCCTTACCTTGGCCGGAAGGAGCTGAAGGAACTGCGTACTTATGACTTTGTCGGTATTCTGCGTGCTGCTCTCCTGTATTTACTCATGCTGTTGATCGGCTTTATACTGAACTACATGGATACCTGGATGCTTCAGAAAATGGGACAGAAGATCGTCTATCAGATGCGTGAAGAAGTATTTACCCATATACATAGTCTTTCACTGACCTTTTTTAATTCGACTCCTGTCGGGAAACTGGTAACAAGAGTATCGAATGATACCGAAGCCATTAACGAACTATTCTCCTCAATACTGGTAAAACTATTTAAGAATACTGTAAAGATCGTGGGATATGCAGTGGTGATGATTTCCATCGATGTCCGGATGGCTGGTCTGTCTTTTCTCCTCCTTCCGGTAGTGACATTTCTCACTTTCCTTTTCCAGATTCTTTCAAGGAAAGCTTACCAGATCACCCGCACGAAGATTACCGACCTGAACACATTCCTCTCGGAACATATTTCCGGCATGCGTCTGATACAGATTTTTGCGCGAGAGGAAGCTAAATACAAACAGTTCAAGGGAAAATCCCAGGAATTATTTGAGGCAAACTGGCGTGAAGTCATGATTTTCGCAATTTTCCGCCCCGCCATCTATCTGACTTCCATCCTTGCCATGGTCATCGTGATCGGAGGCGGCAGTTACGGGGTACTTCAGGGTACGCTTTCACTGGGTACACTGTTTATTTTTATCAGCTATATCAGTTCCTTCTTTGAACCGATCCAGGATCTGGCTGAACAGTTCGGTACTCTTCAGTCCTCTCTTGCTTCCGCTGAGAAAATATTTTCAGTACTGGATGTAAAGCCTGAGATTACAAGCCCTGCCTCTCCTGTTCCGGTTCAAATCAAGGGCCGTATCGAATTCCGTCATGTGTGGTTCGCATATGAGAAAGATGACTATGTGCTCAAAGATGTCAGCTTCGTCATCGAACCCGGACAGAAGATTGCCTTTGTCGGTGCCACGGGTGCCGGAAAAAGCTCCATTCTCAATCTAATCGGACGCTATTTCGATATTCAAAAAGGAGAAATCCTGATCGACGGCGTAAATATCCGCAATATCGACACAGATGTACTTCGCAGGGCTATCGGACAGGTGCAGCAGGACGTTTTCATTTTCACCGGAGACATCAAAAACAATATCTCTCTGAATAATGAGAATATTTCTCTTGACCAGATTAAACAAGCCGCTCAAACCGTCGGTGCAGATTCCTTTATCCAGAAACTCCCCGACGGCTATGACGAACCGGTTACCGAGCGCGGAAGCACACTTTCAGCCGGACAGCGGCAGCTCCTTTCCTTTGCGCGCACACTCGCTTATGATCCAACCATCCTCGTTCTGGATGAAGCGACTGCCAACATAGATACCGAGACGGAAAGCCTGATCACCAAAGCGTTAGAGCGCCTCATGGAAGGCCGCACTACCATCATGGTGGCCCATCGTCTCTCCACCATCCAGCATGCAGACAAGATCATCGTTATGCATCATGGAGAAATCCGCGAACAAGGCTCTCATCAGGAGCTTCTGCATAAAAACGGACTTTATCGGAAGCTTTATGATCTGCAGCTTGTTAATAACTAATATCAGGAGGACACAACAATGATTAACAAAGAATTTCATGCATCCAGGAGACAAAAATACGGCGATTTACTAAAAGATAATTCTATGGGATTTTTATTCGCTGGTGACCTCATCATGGATCGGGGGGATCTTGAATATCCCTTCACTCCGAACGCAAACTTCTACTATCTGACAGGTTTTGATCAGCCGAAGGCGATTCTTATGATAACGAAAATCCATAATCAGATCCATGAGACACTATTCATCGACCACCCGGATGAAACTGCCAGAAGATGGATGGGTGTTTTCTACACAAAAGAAAGTGTGAAGGAGGAAACCGGTATTGAAACTGTGGAATATCTGGAACGTTTCGAGTCTTCCATTCCTCTGTTCCGGAGCCCCGACCGAATCCAACATGTATATGTCGATATTGCGAACTGGGGTGGCCCCAATGAAACAACACCGGCACAGGCATTTGCGAAAAGGATCCTGGACTATGACCCGACTCTTACGCTGCACAATACCTTCCATGCACTTTCTCTGATACGTCAGGTTAAGACAAAGGAAGAAATCCAGCTTCACTGGAAAGCATGTGATATCACCACAAAAGGCGTAAATAACATGTTAAAAAATCTTCGTCCCGGTATGTATGAATATGAGATTGAAGCCTATTTTGATTTCATACTGAAATCCAGCCATGCCCGCCATGCCTTTACCACCATCGCAGCTTCCGGCAAAAATGCCTGCTGTATGCACTATGAACAGAATGACCGTCAGATGCAGGACGGGGATATGGTGCTGTTCGACCTAGGTGCCGAATGGGGATACTATGCTTCTGATGTGAGCCGTACCTTCCCGGTAAATGGTAAATTCACCCAGCAGCAAAAGGATCTCTACAACGTTGTTCTGAAGGGCCTGAACGCAGCCCTTGATGCCACAAAACCCGGTCAGAAAAAGAGTGAATTGCAGGAAATCAGCAAAAACGTTATGGCAGAAGAACTAATAAAACTTGGAATGATTGAAAAACCGGAAGAAATCTCCAAATACTATTTCCATGGTTCCGGTCACTATATCGGGCTTTATACCCACGATGTCGGAAATGATGACGAACTTTTGGAAGAAGATATGGTATTTACATTAGAACCGGGATTATACTTTGACGACCTGAATCTGGGGATCCGAATCGAAGATACACTGGTTGTGACCAAAGACGGTTACGAAGTAATGTCAGATGGGATTCCGAAAACAGTAGAAGAAATCGAGGCATTTATGGCAAGATAAGGGGATGACCGGGGAACGGGTACATAGACACAACTCGTGTCTATGTATTCGTCCCCGGTCACTTTAATTCGCGTTCCAGTCCACCATGCTCCCAATCTCCCCAAGCAGATTCGTCTGCATGATCCAGCGGATCTGCTCCGGATCATCAAACTGGCCAAGTGCCCACATCAGCTTCGTCACCGCAGCTTCCGAAGTCATATTTCCGGTCTCGATTGCACCGCAGTCGAGCACCTGTCTTCCTACTTCATACACTTTAAAGTCACTGCCTTCGTACATGCACTGACTGCCGACTGCGACCACCATTCCGTCTTCCACAGCTTTTCCGACTGCTTCTGTCATATTCCGCTTCCAGAACGGCAGTCCGCCGATACCAAAGGCTTCAATATACACGCCGCGGATCCCCATTTCTTTCAACTTGATAAAGATATCCGGTGAAATGCCCGGAAACAGCTTTAACAAAAAGACATCTGTACAGAATCTGTTCTGGAGAATGCAGGGTGCTCCGGTACGCTTCACTATCGACGGGTTGACCATCAGTCCGCTGCTGTTGATGCGCGCCGCGTACGGGTAATCGATGCTTTCAAATGCGTCAAAACTACGTGTCCGGACCTTACTTGCCCTTGTTCCCATAATGATCTTACGGTTGAATGCCACATATACTCCCGGTGTACCGCTTGCCGCCATATGAAGTGCAGCCCTGCAGTTCTCTGTCGCGTCTGCGATCGGATTCTCGATGGAAACCTGACTTCCCGTTAAGACCACCGGGATCTCCACATTCTGCAGAGCAAAAGACAGGGCGCTTGCCGTATATGCCAGTGTATCCGTGCCGTGAATGATCACAATCCCGTCATACTTTCTGCGGCGTTCATACACACATTGTGCAATCCTGCTCCATTCCTCCGGCTGCATATTAGAACTGTCCAGCATAAAAAGTTCTTCGTTTTCCACTTCAAAGCCATCTGTCAGCCCTGCAATTTTATTCAATATTTCATTACCGTGAAGTTCCGGCGTCAGTCCCTTTTCCCCATGAGACGAGGCCAGTGTTCCTCCGGTCCCCAGCATCAGAATTTTCTTCATGTAATTTCCTCTCTCCTTCATTTTCCTATACATCGGAAAGTATTATAACATAGTTCCGAAAATAAGGAAAGAATTGCATCTACAAGAAATCCTATCCGTCAGGTATACACATAAGTCTGTATATCGGGTGCAGAATTTCCGATTATATTTTGATTTCTTTGCCATCCGTCGTAATACTTTCCACTTCATCCGGATTCAGCGGTTCTCCCAGGACTCCGACTCCGTAATATCCCCTGAACTTATATCCGGCTGTTCCTCTTGAAGCTCCCCATGAATCTGTTACTGTAATTGCGATCGTTCTTCCGTCTTTCATCGTAATTTTTTCGATTTTCATTGCTTCCAGATTCCCGGTTGGCACATCCCAACTATCGGATGCAATGCTTCCCTCGATTCGAATTCCGAGCGGCGTGATTTCAACGGTTGTGAGATAACCTGCCGCCTCACCCACCTGCACCTTCTCGTGCATTTTTGCCTTTTTTATCACTGTCCGATAATCAAATTTCCACTCCAGATCCCAACAACCACTAAATACCAGCTCTTTTGGGGGTGCATCGTCATTTTCTCCCATTCCCAAATCATGATAATAATAGAGATTCTCAAAAGTAAGGGCCACTTTACTTCTGTCGATATTCTTCGTACCTGAAATTTCCAACAGAAAAAGCAGTTTCCCATCCTCCACCTGGGACTGCAGAACAGAACTGCGGTCCAAAGCTCCCTGGAAATAATTTGTTGTGACTTCCAGATCAAAATCCTCCGCCATAAAATAATCTGTTTCCGGGTCAAAATCTTCCGGGACTTCGTAGTCCGTATCGATCCGTATATAAGCCGCGTTCTTATCTCCGATCGAAGACGACGCGGTAAATGTAATCTCTTTTTGCTCCCCGATGAGCAGATCCCTGCCACTGCAGGTGTCCGATTCTCCGATCAGAACGGTTCCGTCCTCAAGCTGCGTGGTATCCGCATCGCGGATTCCCATAAAATCCAGGATTGCCCGGTCCCGGGCGTGCCGTACCCCCGCAGACACAGCCATAACTCCCAGTGCCAGAACCAGCGTAGCCGCCAGAAGAACGACCACCAACTTCTTCGGATTCATTCTCCTTAGGGTCTTTCTGCCCGTTTCACCGAATCCCGCACTTTCCATAATAAGATCCTCATCCAAATATTCCAACAAATCCAGCATTTCTTCACCTTTCATACCTCATACCCCTCCTTTTCCAGAAACTGTTTCATTTTACCTCTCACACGGAACAATATGGATTTGACCGTGTTTTCCGGGCAGGCAAATTCCTCCGCAATTTGCGCCACCGAATCCGCATACCAGTAACGCCGCACGAACATGTTCCGTTGCTGTTCCGGAAGGCTTCGGAGAAATTCACTGACAACTCTCCCAAATTCATTTCCGTCAATCACAGTCTGCATGTTACGCTTCCTGTCCGGAATGCACTGCTCCAGTTCGCCGGAAAGCTCCACGATAACCGCGTTCCGTTTTTGACGGTTCTTTTTCCGGCAGACATCCAGCGAAAGATGTCGGATGATCTTCGCCAGAAATGCAAAGAAATACTCCCGCGGCTCATTTGGCGGTATCCGTTCCCACGCCTGAAGGTATGTGTCATTCTCACATTCCTTCGCGGTCTCCATATCCTGCAGAAGACGATTGGACAATACCAGAAGTCTGGATCCATATTTCTCACTGGTATGTCTGATCGCATCCGGCTCCCGTTTTAAATATAAATCGATAATCTCTCCATCCAGCATGGCTCTCCCCCCTGTCTTTTTCGACTGATTTATCATTCTGACCTTTCATTTCTAATAGCGTCATTTGCATCTCCCAGGTTGCATATGTAGTTAAAAAATTCGTGGATCTTTTTTCCGTATGCTTGACAGCAAAAAAAGATGTATCATTTTTCCAAACGATACATCTTTTTTCAGCGAGTTATCAAACATCGACCTTACAGCCGCTCCTTATTCTCTAAATACGATCTCTCCCGTTTTTTCATCCATACTCTCGACAATGGCCAGTGATTCCAGATGAATTCCCTTCGAACGGATCAGATCTCCGCCTGTCTGGAATCCCTTTTCAATCACGATACCGGCTCCGACTAAAGTTGCCCCGGAATCTTCGATCAATTGGGTCAGCCCTTCCAGCGCTTTGCCGTTTGCAAGGAAATCATCAATAACGAGCACTTTATCTCCTTTTCCGAGAAATTCCTTTGCCACGATAATATCATAGACCCGTCCGTGGGTAAACGATTCAACCTTTGTTGTATAGACGTCTCCTGCAATATTCTTCGTCTGTGTCTTCTTTGCAAATACGACCGGTACCTGAAATACTTCTGCCACAACACAGGCAATTCCGATACCTGATGCTTCGATCGTCAGAATTTTATTAATCTCTTCTCCTTCGAACCGACGCTTGAATTCTTTGCCGATTTCATGGAAAAGCTGTACATCCATCTGGTGATTCAGAAAGCTATCCACTTTTAAGACGTTTCCCTCTTTAATTTTCCCGTCTTTCCGTATTCTGTCCTTTAATAATCTCATCTTTCCTGACCTCCGCTTGCTGCCGGTGTATCAATTGTACACTTGTAAAATCATTGTACTTAGTTTTCACAATAATTGCAAGCTGTTTATTGCTGCATTTTGATTTAATTCACTATCCCATATATCTACATCTTCCAGTTCCCGTTCATTGGAAATCTGAAAGAAAACAGCATCATCCCAGTGCTTCTTCAGTACCTTTTTGCCGCCACTGTCACCTTCCAGTTCAAGTAGCTCTGAAACATATTTCTGTGCAAACCAGACCGGGTTCCCTGTCCTCTCTTCACAGCAGACGCAGCCCAGTCCTTCCTCTCCGGATTTTTCCATATATTCAAGGAATTCTTCCGCCGTTTTCTCTGATAAATACGGCTGATCTGCTACAAAAAATACATATGCATCCATCGCACCGGCCGCTTCCAGCGCTTTTTTCACCGTCCACGATGCACCTTTGAAACTCTCAGGCGAAAACGCAGTCTTTACTCCGGATTTTCCGGCCTCTTCTATGATTTCCGGATACTGGGTAACGACCAGTAATTCCCACTCTGAATGTCTATTTTCAATCCTCTTCAACCGCTCCAGCAAATGCAGATACATTCGCTTTCCTTCGATCGGCCACAGGAGCTTATTTCCTTTGCCAAACCGGCGGCTGTTGCCAGCCGCCAGATAAATTAAAGCAACTTTCATTGTTTCATAATTCCCATCGCGATCTTCTCGCTTGTGATCGGCAGTTCACGGAACCAGAGGCCCGTCGCATTCGCAATTGCATGTGCCAGTGCCGGAGCCGGTGTATTGATTACAATTTCCCCGATGGATTTTGCTCCAAACGGACCGGTCGGCTCGTAACTTTCTTCAAATTCCACCCGGATTTTACCCATATCGAGCCGGGTCGGCAATTTGTACTGCATGAAAGACTGATTCATCATCTGTCCTTTTTCTGAGTACTGTATATTTTCATACAATGCCATTCCGATTCCCTGAACAAGTCCGCCCTCTGTCTGCACACGGGCGAGATTCGGATTGATCACGGTTCCGCAGTCCACAACAGCCACGTAATCCAGAATCTCCACATGTCCGGTCTCTTTGTCCAGTTCAATTTCTACCATACCGACCATAAACGGCGGCGGTGAAATCGGAGAACTGTGTGTTTCCGTCACCTGAAGTGCACATTCATTGCCGCACATGGATGATGTGCCGATCTCCTGCAGAGTTACGGTTTCTCCATTTTCCAGATTCTTTGCACGATGACCGTCAAATTCAATCTTATCCACGGTACAGTACAGCATCTCGGCTGCCCGTTCGCAGATCTTTATCTGCAGCTTTTCACATGCCTTCTCCACCGCTTTTCCTGTAACATATGTCGTACTGGACGCATAGGATCCGGAATCATACGGAGAAGTATCGGTATCTGCTCCCGATACGATGATATTTTCCATCTGACAATCCAGGCATTCTGCTGCCATCTGGGCCAGGATCGTATCGCAACCTGTTCCCATGTCTGCCGCACCGATCATCAGTGTATAGATTCCGTCCTCATTCAGTTTAATCGTTGCAGAACCGACATCAACACCCGAAATACCGGACCCCTGCATCGCCATACTGACACCGACACTTCGCACTTTGCCGTTTCCCATATCACGGCATGGGAATTTTTCATCCCATCCGATCATCTCTTTGGCTCTCAAAAGGCACCGGTCCAGTGCACAGCTCTTTGCCGTCTCGCCGTAATATGCCGGCATCGTCTGACCTTCACGAACCATATTTTTCAGGCGAAGCTCGACCGGATCCATCCCCAGTCTTCCCGCCAGTTCATTGACTGCACTCTCTACAGCAAAAATACCCTGAGTCGCTCCATATCCACGGTATGCTCCCGCTGACATGGTATTCGTATATACAACATCATAGGCGAAACGATGTGCCTCAAGAGAACCGTATAATGGAATGGATTTATGGCCGGACAGTCCTACGGTCGTAGGGCCATGTTCTCCGTAAGCCCCCGTATTGGATAACGTATATACATCAATCGCCCGAATTCTTCCGTCTTTGTCTGCCCCGATTTTCACAGAAACTTCCATCTCATGTCTCGGAGAGGATGCCGTCTGTGATTCTTCCCGGGTAAAAATCATCTTGGATGCCTTCCCGGTCTTCCAGGTAACAAATGCAGGGAAAATCTCCGCCACCACCGTCTGTTTTGCTCCGAATCCGCCACCGATTCTTGGCTTCATCACACGAATCTTTGATTTCGGTATTCCCAGTGCATTAGAGAGGATTCTGCGCGCATGGAATACGATCTGGGTAGAACTGAACACATTCAATCTTCCGTATGTATCCATATAGCATACCGTCCGAAATGTTTCCATCATTGCCTGCTGATTCGCCAGAGTATGATAGGTCTCTTCCACCACAACATCGCAATCAGCAAGCACCTGATCAACATCTCCGTGATCGCTGCTTTCACATGCGCAGAGATTTCTCTTATTATCCGCACCGACCGGGCACAAGGATTTCCAGGTATCCTCCGGATGCACCAGAAGTTCATTGTCCTTTGCCTTACGGAAATCCAGAATCGCCGGCAGTACTTCATATTCCACTTTAATCATTCTGAGTGCCTGTTCCACACACTCCTCATTCGCTCCGGCAACTATCGCCACCGGGTCGCCCACATACCGCACATGTCTGTCAAGAATCAAGCGGTCATAAGGGCTGGGTTCCGGATAGGTCTGTCCAGCCATTGTAAATCTCTGCTGCGGCACATCTTCCCATGTATAAATATCTTCAATTCCCGGAACTCGCTTTGCAATATCTGTTTTTATATTCTTTACCATCGCGTTCGCGTGAGGACTTCTGAGTACCTTGACAACCAGACAGTCCTTCGGTGCCAGATCATCGGTAAATACCGGTTTCCCCTGAACCAGCGCCATGGCATCTTTTTTTCTGAACGGCTGACCAACTACCTGCATACGGCACCTCCCTGTTTCTTGTATTCTATAAATGCACGGATTCCTCTGAGCTGCCCTTCATATCCGGAGCAACGGCACAGATTCCCCGCCAGATATTCCCTGATTTCGTCATCTGTAGGAGCCGGATTCTCCCGGAACAGGGCTATTGCATTCATGATCATTCCCGGATTGCAGAATCCGCACTGCTCTGCCCCCTGATCTGCGATAAATGCGCCGAATTCAGCAGCTTCCTCCTGCAGTCCCTCCAGAGTCTGCACTGCATGTCCGTCCGCTCTTGCTGCAAGTACGGAACAGGAAAGCACCGGCTTTTCATCCAGAAATACGGTGCAAAGACCGCAATTGGAGGTCTCACATCCCCGTTTCACACTATAACATCCATGATTTCTCACAAAATCGATCAAAAGCAGATCCGGTTTGATATCTTCTGTCACTTTTTTCCCATTCAGCATCACACTAATCTGCATTTTGCCGCCCCCTTTCTTCCAGAAGTGCCAGGATTGCCCGTTTCAGCAGCACACCTGCCAAATGGCTCCGGTACTCGGCACTGGCACGCATATTACTTCCTGTAGGAATCTGTTCTGCCAATTCTTTCGCCATCTGCTCCGCCTCCAATTCTGTGCATCTTCCCTCTTCAATCGCCTTTTTCCATTCTTCTTTTAACGGAACGCAGATTGCTTTTGACGGTCTTGCTCCCACGACCGCTCTTGCCCCGCGATCATCCGCAGAAACAGCAACTGCCAGTACCGGAAAATCCGTCTTTACGTTTCTGTGTGAAAGATAGGCGTGAAGTCCCAGCTTCTTTTTCACGATCAGCCGCACCAGAATGTCGTTATCCTTCTCCATCTCCGCAAATTCTTCGAGCGGAATCACTCCGCCTTTATACAATTCAACATAGGTATCCAGAGCCAGAAAACAAGTCAGTACATCGGAAAATCCAAATCTTCCGAAAATGCTTCCCCCTACAGTCGCCAGATTCCGGAACTGTACACCTACGATCGGTTTCACGCTCTCTCTGACAATTCCATGACTCCATTCATTGAGTCCTTCATGGAGTTCAAGCTGACGCAGTGTAACCATACATCCGATCCGATATTCTACCTCATTTTCTTCAATCTGATCCAGCCCCAGTGCCGATAAGTCAATCGCTGTCTGAATCCTTGCATCGCTCATCTTCATCCAGAGCATTCCCCCGATGATCCGGTTCGTCTTTTTCTGGTTGAGCTGGTAAGCCTGCTCCAGACTTTCCGCCCTCACATACTCTTTGATTTTCAACATGTTCCAATTCCCTCCGTCTATAGGTATTTCTCCTCTATTTGATGCAGCGAAACCATACCGCCACATTCTTCACGCTTTTGCATGACCTCTCTCAGTTCTTTTCTTGTATCGTCTTCCAGCCTGTCTATCTGATTGATCAAATATCGATATTCGCAAACCACATTCTTCTTTTGTCCGTCCCTGCTGGTCAGCGCCTCGGCCATATGTACTACTTTAATCTGTTCATCCGGTTCACAACGAAAATATGCGCACGCAATATGGTATCTGTGGCACGCCTCTCTGAACGTTCTGCCGATCGCTCCTGCCCCTGCCACACCGATCACCATATCCGTCTTTGCCGGAATAACCGGCTCATGATCTGCCGGAAATTTCATCGGCAGCTGTCTGCTGCCATCTCCCTCCACCAGGACAATGTCATATTCTTTCAGCAATTCTCCCGGGAATTCTTCCGATATTCCTTTGATCTTTCCGTCTTCACACGGAATTCCAAGCGGACGAAAACAGTATCGCCCCTCCGCCTGCATATGCGTGGTCGTCGTAACAGCCACTTTGTATCCCGCATCGGTCAGTTCTCTGGCAAGAAGATAGATCAATGTAGTTTTCCCGCCTGCCCCAACAACAGTGATCATGCGATGCTTCTGCGGTACGATCCGAAGCAGGCCGGTCAGTTCTTTAACTTCCGCCTTCATTCTATACGCCAGCCTTTTTACAAATATCATTCAGGCAACATCTGTCACAATACGGTTTCGTACGTGCTGTACAGACATCCCGTCCATGAAACACAAGCCGGTGACAGAAATCGCTTCCTTCTTCCGGCGGAACAAGCTTCCAGAGTGCCATTTCTACTTTCTTCGGCTCCTTTATCCCGTCAACCAGACCGATTCTGTTTACCAGACGAATACAATGTGTATCCGTCACGATCGCCGGCTCACCGAACACATCCCCCATGATCAGATTGGCACTCTTTCTGCCCACTCCCGGCAGCTTCAAAATCTTGTCGAAGTCCTTTGGAATCTTTCCGCCGTACTCGTCTCTCAGCATTTTCATGCAGGCGCTGATATCCCTCGCCTTGCTCCGTCCCAGACCGCATGGCCGGACAATGGCTTCAATATCATCCACATCCGCTTCCGCAAGAGCTTCCACAGTCGGGTACTTTTTATACAGCCCTTCCACGACCACATTTACCCGGGCATCCGTACACTGCGCCGCAAGACGCACACTGACCAGAAGTTTCCAGGCCTCATCGTAATCCAACGTGCATCCTGCCTCCGGATATTCCTTCTTCAAACGCTCTATTACTTCTAATGTTAACTGTTTCTTTGTCATTTCTTCTGTAAACACCTCTTTCTGTGCCGATAAGTCAGGTCTCCCCGACTTCTTCATATCGACACATATATTGTTATTGTACCATTTCCTCTTAAATCAGTAAAGGAAAAGCCAATTACTTACAACATACAAAATCATACATCTGCCATTGATTTTTTTCGATATTTATGTATAATTATAGGGAAAGAAGTTGGATTTTCCACTTCTTTTATTGAATCTCGTAAACCCCTACATTTATTAAGGTAGGTATATTATTACTAGAAAAGAGGTTAAACGAAATGGCAGAAATCAATTTAAGCAAGTACGGAATTACCGGAACTACAGAAATCGTGTACAATCCTTCTTATGAGATGTTATTCGAAGAAGAGACCAAACCGGAACTTGAAGGATTTGAAAAAGGACAGGAAAGCGAACTTGGTGCAGTCAATGTAATGACAGGTGTTTATACCGGACGTTCTCCTAAAGACAAATTTATCGTAGTAGATGAGAATTCCAAAGACACTGTATGGTGGACAAGTGATGAATATAAGAATGATAACCACCCTGCAACCGAAGAAACATGGAACGCAGTTAAGGATATCGCAATCAAAGAACTTTCTGATAAGAGACTTTTTGTTGTAGATGCATTCTGCGGCGCTAACAAGGACACTCGCATGGCTATCCGTTTCATTATGGAAGTTGCATGGCAGGCTCATTTTGTTAAGAACATGTTCATCCGGCCTACAGAAGAAGAACTGAAAGATTTTGAGCCAGACTTCGTTGTATACAACGCTTCTAAGGCAAAAGTTGAAAATTATAAAGAATTAGGCCTGAATTCTGAGACCGCTGTTGTATTTAACATTACAAGCCGCGAGCAGGTTATCATTAATACATGGTACGGCGGAGAGATGAAGAAAGGTATGTTCTCTATGATGAACTACTATCTGCCGCTGAAGGGCATCGCTTCTATGCACTGCTCCGCAAACACAGATATGAACGGTGAGAACACAGCTATCTTCTTCGGTCTTTCCGGAACAGGTAAAACAACACTTTCCACAGATCCGAAACGTCTCCTCATCGGTGATGACGAACACGGCTGGGATGACAATGGCGTATTTAACTTTGAAGGCGGATGCTACGCTAAGGTTATCAACCTTGACAAAGAATCCGAGCCGGATATCTACAACGCAATCAGACGTGATGCACTTCTTGAGAACGTTACATTAGACGCAGAAGGAAAGATCGATTTCAACGATAAGAGCGTAACAGAAAATACTCGTGTATCTTATCCGATCAACCACATTGAAAATATCGTTCGTCCGGTTTCTTCCGCTCCTGCAGCCAAGAATGTAATCTTCCTGTCAGCAGATGCATTCGGTGTTCTTCCTCCGGTTTCTATTCTGACTCCAGAGCAGACACAGTACTACTTCCTGTCAGGATTCACAGCAAAACTTGCAGGTACAGAACGTGGAATCACAGAACCGACTCCAACCTTCTCAGCATGCTTCGGACAGGCATTCCTTGAACTGCATCCGACAAAATATGCAGAAGAACTTGTTAAGAAGATGGAAGTAAGCGGAGCAAAGGCATACCTGGTTAACACCGGATGGAACGGAACAGGTAAACGTATCTCTATCCGCGATACCCGTGGTATCATCGATGCAATCCTGAACGGAGATATCCTGAATGCTCCTACCAAGAAGATTCCGTACTTCAACTTCGAAGTACCGACAGAACTTCCGGGCGTAGACACAGGTATCCTTGATCCACGCGATACTTACGCTGATGCTGCTGAATGGGAAGCTAAGGCAAAAGATCTTGCTGAAAGATTTATTAAGAACTTCGCTAAATACGAAGGTAATGATGCAGGAAAAGCTCTTGTTCCGGCTGGTCCGCAGTTATAATTCATTCCAAATTCTACAAATGGGGCTGTCGCATGACAGCCCCATTTTTCTCACGATACGTTTCCTATTCCGCATCTACATTCTTTTCTTCTACTTTTTTAATATCCATATCTTTCGGCAAAATCAGGCTCAGGATAATAGAGACCACAAATACAACCGCCACAACATTTTCTGCAAAGACCGTCTGTACAACTTTCGGAAATACACTCCAGATTGCATTTTCACTTGCAGAAGTAAATCCAATACCGATTGCCAGTGAAAGTGCCGCTATCGTGGTATTTCTCTGATTGAATCCGCATTTAGCGATCATCTGAACTCCCGAAACCATGATAGTTCCAAACATCATCAGTGTACATCCTCCCAGAACCGCGTCAGGAAGCGATGCGAAGAAATTACCTACCGGCGGCAAAAGTCCTGCCAGGATCATGCAAACCGCCCCGGTCATGATCGTAAAACGGTTTACCACTTTTGTCATAGCAATCAGTCCTACATTCTGTGAAAAAGACGTTACCGGCGGACATCCAAAAAGCGCCGAAACGGAAGAGGCATATCCGTCACATGCCAGAGAACCGGAAATTTCCCTTCCTTCAATCTCACGATCCAAGCCTCCTGACACCATAGCAGATGTATCTCCTATCGTTTCCGCTGACGATACCAGGAAAATGATGCATACGGAAATAATTGCCCCCAGATGGAATTCCGGTTTGAACGGAAGCAATGTCGGAAGTGAAATAATTCCCCCGGACATGATAAGACTCAAATCAACTTTATGCAAGAAAATCGCCAGAATATATCCCACGGTAAGTCCTGCAAGCACTGACAACTGCTTTAAATAGCCTTTTGCAAATATATTCCACAGCAAACAGGTTACTAATGTCACAGTCCCCAATATCAGATTCTGTACGGATCCAAAATCATCTGCATAACCGCCGCCAAAAGATCTCGTCCCCACGGTAAACAGAGAATATCCTATAGCTGTTACCACAGTAGCCGACACAATCGGAGAAATGATCTTTCTCCAGTATTTCGCCAAAAGTCCCAATGTTCCTTCAAAAACACCACCAATCAGCACTGCTCCGATCACTGACGGGTATCCGTAGCCTGCCGCAACCGTACTGAGAACGGTCACAAATGTAAAACTGACTCCCATTACGATCGGAAGCCTGGAACCAATCCTCCACACCGGATAGAGCTGAATTAACGTTGCGATACCTGCCACAAACATGGCATTTTGCAAAAGCATCGCGATCTGCTCCTGGCTCAGTGCCGGTTGTGCCGCTCCCGCAATAATGGTAATCGGTGCAAGATTTGACACAAACATTGCCAAAATGTGCTGCAGTCCGAACGGAATCGCCTTGCTCACCGGAACCCTTCCATCCAGCTTATAAATATTGCTGATACTGCACTCCTTTGTACTCCCTCGCATCACATTTCCTCCTTATTTAAAATTATGGGTAACTGTTCAGAGCCAACCTCGAAAACACTCCGTATTTCCTCAGTGTGGCGTATCCGCCAAATAGATTTGTACAAAAAAGTGCTCACGAATGCAAGCATTCATAGCCCTTTGTTTGACAAATCTGCTTGGCCCTGAACAGTTACAAATTATGTATAAATATTACAGAAAAAAAGCCCAGAAACATAAATTTCTGGGTTTTTCCTTAAAGGCGCCAACCAGATTTGAACTGGTGATAGAGGTGTTGCAGACCTTTGCCTTACCACTTGGCTATGGCGCCATATTCAATTGAGAGCTTACGCTCAATGACTCCGACGGGAATCGAACCCGTGTTACCGCCGTGAAAGGGCGATGTCTTAACCGCTTGACCACGGAGCCTTATTTATTTCTCATCAGCCGTTCACCCGCTGACAAAAGATATATTAACACAGCTTAAAAGTTTTTGCAAGTGTTTTTTTTATTTTTTTATTTTATTTTGTAGAAAGAAATCTGGTTATGAAGCAGAAAGTTTCACTGCCGGATTCCTTCTGCTCCATCTCTTGATTCTTGTTATTCAGCCTCGTCCACAGCCCAACGGTCAAGCTGTTTCATAAATTTAACATCTTCAGAAATCACACGAACCGGTTTTTTATAATCAATTGCCATCAACCCCAAAACAGACTTTCCATCAGCAATCTGGTTATCCATCGTATGTACACCGATATCCATTGGCGAAGAACACGCCAGGTGCATAAAATCTCTAAGATCATTAGATGTATTTAACATAATTTCCCTGATCATTTGACTACCTCCTTCTCACATTTCCATTATCCGAAGTGAGTATAGCATTTTTATATCCAAAATACAATATCCAATATCACATATTTTTTTGTGCTTTTTTGAATAATTTCTTCGTCTTATTTTACATATTTCCACATTTTCAGCGCTATACAAAGTTCTTCTTTCTCTTTCGCTGCTTCTTCAAAATCGGCGCCGCTCATTACAATATCAATTGCCTGACGCATGGCTCTTGCTCCTGCTGCTGCGCCTCCCGGATGGCCCTGCACTGCGCCGCCTGCCGCGAGCACAATATCTTTCCCCACTTCTCCAATATATTTCTCTACCATACCCGGATGCACGCCTCCGCCAATTGAAGGCATAGAAGGCTTAAGATGATAAAACGGAAGTACAAGCTGTGCTACTGTCTGCATATATTTCTGATGATTCAATGGATATCCTCCATATGGCGTGTTTACCATTACGATATCCGCCCCTGCAAGTCTGGCCAGTTTACCTGCTGCAAGCGGGGAAGACATTCCATTCAATACTCCTTCGTAGAACATTCCAGAACCTGCCGCATGGCCCAGAACCGGCAATTTCGTTGCCTCAGTTACCTCTTTCAGCACGCTGTAACCGACCGCCGCAAAATTGACCATAATGCCATCTGCTCCTGCCTCTTCAACACGGCGGATATTTTCCAGAATCTCTCCTGCACCACTGGTTACATTGACAAAATATTTCACTCTTTCTCCGGTCTCTTCATAAGCCGCCTCCGCCGCTTTCTTATATTCACGCACTCTTTCCTCGGGTTTGCTATAAGGAGGATTTCCCAGAAGCTCGTCATCTTTGATAAAATCTACTCCTCCCAATGCCGTTTCATAGAAAATCTTTGCTCCCTCTTTCGGGGTAAGCCCTGTACAGGGTTTGATCATATTCAGCAAAATAGGTCTTTCCTGAATGCCTGCAAATTTACGGATTCCTTCAATCCCATATGACGGCCCTTCAAATTCAGACGCATATTCTTCAGGAAATTCAATATCCAGCAGCTTTACCTGTGCTGAAGTTGACGCATCATTTCCCAGAAGGGACGTAATCATAAGCGGCAGATCTGTACTGAAATTAACAGCCGGATAGGCAATCTGGATGATATATTCTCTTTCATCCGTATCAATCTGTGTCACAAGATCCAATGACGGAACATCAAAAATATTGACTACTTTCCCCATATATTTTTCTCGAATCTCATCTGTAATACCCGGAATTGGGATCCAGGTTCCAATCGTCTGCCCAATCGCCAGCGTCGACGCTTTTTTGAAAACATCCGTCTCTTTCGGGAGTTTAATGTAATAAGTTGCAATCACATAATTCTGTTCGCGGATATTTTCTGCTAATGTGTATAATACCGAATCCATTTACGGCTCCTTTCCCAGTCGAAGTTTACCTCCGTCCAATTCTTCTTCCAATTTCCAAAGGACAAAAGATTTTGCTCTCTATGGAAATGAGTTGCATATAGAGCAAAAGAAAGAGCCCAGGTGCCGCTCAGACACTCAGGCTCTTCCGTCCTTATACTATAATTCTGCTTTACTACTATGCGTTTTCATGAAAATACACATCGGAATAATAAGGAATATTCTCCGCTCTGCTTTTCAAATTCTGTTGCAGCAAACGATAGATCAGTTCGCTGTCTCTTCTCTTCAATGCATCCAGATAGCTCTGATGCTCCGCGATCATCTTCTCCCTTGATTCCTCACTGTCCAGCAATTTCTGTCCGTAGATCAGTTTAAAGAAGGAAAGATTATCCCATAATGATTCAATCATAACACAAATACGATCCAGCTGACTTGCCTTGTATATAGAGAAATGATACAAACGATTCTGCTGGTACACTTCCACCGCATCAAGTTCTTTTCCACGTACAATACGCTTATATTCCTCCTGGATCTCACTTAAATGCCGAATCTCCTGATCCGTGATCTTCTCGCAGGCATATTTTGCAGCAATCGGTTCCAACGCTGTTCGTGCTATATAAATCTGCCTTACATCTTCCTTCGTAAGTGTCACCAGTCTTGTTCCTGCATACGGAATAGATTCTGCCAGGCCCTTCTTCTCCAGATTACTGAGTGCTTCGCGGATCGGCATCCTGCTTACTCCCAGCTGGGTTGCCAGTTCCTCCGTATTCAGCTTATCTCCCATCGAAAGCTTGCCACTCATGATCCATTCCATAAGCTTATCCAGAACCAGATCCGGCAGCTTACTGTGCTGAAGAGTATCTGTGTTCAAATCATTCATTGTTATACGCATATTAGTTCTCATTTAGCTTTCACCTATAGTCAGATTTACAAGCCAAGCTTTGATACGGCCGCCTTTAATATAGCCACTTGTGCGGTCTCTTCAATTAATTCTGCATTATGTTCCGCATTGATTGCGTCTTTTCCAACTGCTACGAGCCCGTGATCTACCAGTAAAAATGCCGGCAGGTCAGGATTCTCTTTATATATCTCTTCTACCATTGAGAAATATTCCGGCTTTACCATGGCCGCCGGTACATTCAGAGTAGGAATATCTGCACAAATTTTTAATTTAGAATGCCATGTAGTTCTGGGAAGTGGTTTTTCCGTAGATGCCCATGCAATCGAATACGGTGAATGTGTATGAACAACGGCATTCACCTCCGGGCATATCCGATACAGCAACCCATGTAATAAAGCTTCTCTTGTAGGTTTGCCCTCTCCTTCAACCAGATTTCCATCGAAATCGGTAATTACAAACTTATCTGGCGCACAATCCGCAAAAGAACCCCCGCTGGCCTTTACAATCATCAAGTCTTTCCCCGGAACTCTCGCACTTACATTTCCACCGCTGCCAGTCTGTATACCTCTAGTATAAGCTCTTTTTGCAGCTATGACAAGTTCCTCTGCTATTTTTTTTACATCTTCTGTCATATTTTCCAATCCTTTCCTGTGTGCCGTTTTGCCACGATTTGTTGCTATGTTCTGCATCTAATACTGTATTTCGTCTCCGATAACACCTCTTTCACGGAGTTCATCTATCATATAATGCGCTGCCTGGATTCCCCATTCTTTCGTATCGAGATTTCCCGGAACCGTAATAATCTCGATGTTCCCATTACCGTTTTCTCTCATGGCACGAAGAATCGTATCGTCTACTTCTTTATAATACAGTTCCTCGCCTTCTCTCGTATTGTGGCGCATCCCCTCCGTAGGAAGCAATAGCTTGACCGGATAATCGATTTTCTGCAAACGATCTGTCATCCTTTTTGCAACCTCTTCTGCTTCATCCGGGAGAATCTTGATATGTGCCATGGTCGCATTATGGAGCATATATACACGTTCCTCCATTCGGGGCGGGAATTCATTGACTGCAAAATCCACAAAATCCAGTCCTCCCGTACTCACAACCAGCGGGACTTTTTTCTCAACGCTCTTTACAAGTCTATATTTTGCATCCTCTCCATAGGAGAATCCTCCTCTTCCGATCTTATCTTTGAAATATTCGGAAGTGATCTCGTGAACAGTAAGATCTAGGATTCCATCGATCAGGCCATCTGCTGCCATCTGTTCCATAATGGCACCGCCAACACCCGTTGAATGGAAACCGATCACTTCTACTCCAAGTCGTTCCAGTTCATCAACCGCCGCGCAGGCTCCCGTATTTGTGATTCCCATCAGTGTTACTCCCACAACCGGCTTTTTCCCCTTTTGCAGAACCTTTCCCGCATGCTTCACCATACCGACACAACACGCACAGGCATTCGCCATAATCTGTTTTGTCACCATGTTCAACCCGGTAAAATCGCAGATTGACGGAATCACAACAATATCCTTGTCACCGACAACCAGATCAAACGTCTTTTTTCCGCATGCTACCGTCGTAGCCATAACCTTTGGAAAGCCAATCGGAAGCTTTTTCATTGCATTTGTTGCCATAACCGTATTCTGCAGACCACCGGCAGACAAAATTCCGTCAATTTTTCCTTCTTTATACAACTTTTCCACATAACAGGCTGCAGCTTCCATCATAAAACCGATCTTTTCTCCCTTTGTCCTCGGCTCCAGCTCTTCCCATGTTTTCCCGGCATTCTCTACGACCTCAGCTCTTGACACGTCATAATTACAGGACGGGCTTGGACCAGTAGCGACATCAATGACAAGTGCAGAAATCCCTTCAGCCTCAATCTGTTCTTTCATAAATTTAACTTCGCGATATTTGGTATCGCAGCTTCCGATGATCGCTATTGTTTTCATTTCTTTACTCCTTTACTCAACCCAAAAACCCCGCAGCCATACTGCGGGGTCTTCGCCCCTACGCTGACGCAGTCGGCGGCATTTCTCTTGATAGACTAATTTTCACTAAAATATTTTGTTTCTGCTTTCTTTGCAGCTTTCTTAGCATCTTTATCGATGATTGCAGATTTGTATTCTTCATATACAAAATCCGTGTCCTTAAGTCCGATTACCGGAATCTTATTGTCATGAGAATCCTCATATTTTTCTACTGCTGCTGAAAGGATTACATCATGTGCAAGCAGAAGATGTTTATGTGGATCTACTCCGGCTTCCTTACAGCGGCGAAGTGTGTCACGAATCGTTTTCCATGCAGCAACAATATCCACATAACGTCCCGGAGGGCAGATATCATAATGTAATTCATCCTGCATAGCCTGCGGAGCATCGATATTTCCCATAACGAATACAGAGTCTCCAACACAGTAGTATGGTCCGTCTTCTGTCTCAACCACAACTGTAATATGTCCCGGGCAATGTCCGAATGCTTCATATACGCTTACTCCAGGAGCAATCTCCACTTCACCTTTTACCGTTTCAAAACGCTCATATACTCCCGGCTGATCATACGGAGCAATAAACTGATCACCAACAGTAACATCGCCATCTTTTGCAATAATTGGTCTACAATATGATTTATAATGAAGCGGAATCGGATTATGTGCGTATTCCCATTCAATTTCATGGCAGATAAAACGTGCTTTTGTAAATTTCTCAAGATAGAATACATGATCCCAGTGAAGATGTGTAAAAATAACGATATCAACATCTGACGGTTTGTATCCTACCTGAGCCAAACGGGATTCAATATCATCGATTCCCGGTCTCTGCATAGACGGTCCGTGGTGATACTTATCAGCATGCTCATTCCATGACATACCTGTATCTACCAGTATAAGCTGTTCTCCTCCTTCAATCAAGAATGTGAAATCCGGAAGCTGATCCTGCTCATTATTGATTCCCATTTTTTCAACATATTTTTTACAAGAGAAATGATACCAGTACTCCAATGGTTTTGTTGGAATATAACCGGAATTAAGTGGTCTGATTGTTAATGCCATAATAATTCTCCTCACTTTCTTTTCGTTTATTATCTTAAAATTGCTGCCAATTTTAATTCATATTGATTTACATTTTATTTATGCTGCATTTCTTTCCTGTCTTCTCTTTGTGTAAGTATCAAACAATACCATAGCGATAATTACGATACCCACAACAAGCCCCTGTGCAAAGGATGGAATTCCTTTTAAATTCATTACATTTACGATGACGGTCAGGATCAGAGATCCGATTACAGTACCGATTACTCCTCCTTCTCCACCGAGCATGGACGTTCCACCAATTACAACTGCAGCAACTGTCTGAAGTCCATAACTGTCACCCATGGCCGCATCTGCCGCATTCAGTCGTGCTGTGATCAGCATACCTGCCATTCCGGCGCACATACTGCACATCATAAAAGCAGATACCATAATCTTCTTAACCGGGATTGCCGCATATTTTGCTGCCGTCGGATTTGAACCGTATGCATACACCTGTCGTCCATAGGTTGTTCTCTGTAAAAGAACATAGATGATAATTACCACGATCGCTGCAATGATGATCAAGTTCGGGATTGGTCCCGTATATCCAACACCGATCTGTGTAAATCCTTTTGGCAGATCATAGATAACAGCTCCCTGCATAACGATAACCGCAAGACCGCTCATTACCCAGTTCGTACCATATGTTGCAATAAAACTCGGCAGAATTCCTGCCAGAAGTCCATTGATGCAGCCGACGATCATTCCGATGCCGATTCCTGCAAGTGCCGCAAGCGGAATCGGAACCCCACTCTTAAGGAGCTGTGCGCAGATACAGCCGATAAAACCTGCCGTTGCCCCCACCGATAAATCCATGCCACCGGTAAGAAGTACGGCTGTCAGCCCTGAGCTAAGTACAAGAAGTACGCTTGCCTGTCGTAAAATCGTGATTATGTTGTCCAGCGATCTGAAATTCGGCGCAATAATTGCTGACAATATTATCAGGATGATAAGTCCGACCAGGCTGTAAAATACTTTTGAGCTTTTTATTTCTTCAAATATTTTCTTTGCATTCATGTCCTCATCCTCCTATTTCTCTGAACGAATACGGACAACCGCATCGATAATAATGGCTGCAAGTACAATGGATCCGATAATCGCATTCTGGTAAATGGATTGTACACCGACTACATTCAGACCATTCTTGATGATCTGGATCAAAAGCACACCAAATATGGTTCCTGTTACACCGCCTTTTCCTTCACGAAGAGAGGTTCCACCAAGAAGGGTCGCTGCAACAGCCTGGAATTCCCATCCGTTTGCCACAGTTGGCTGTCCGGACTCTACTCGACATAAAGTAATGATACCGGCAATACCTGCAATCATACCGGCAAATGCAAATGTTTTAATCTGACATTTTACCGGATTGATACCTGCCAGTACAAGTGCTTCTTTGTTGCCGCCAAGTCCGTGAATATTGGTTCCGAACTTCGTCTTTCTCAGCACAATCCATACCATAATAAATACCAGAACCGCTATCCATACCATAAGCGGAATAGCCAGAATTGTTGTCTCTGTTACAATTCGATAGGTAAAGCTGTCAAAATAAATAGAAGATCCTGCCGTCAGTAACAGTGAAATACTGTTAACAATATTCTGCATACCGTAAGTTGCAATGAATGGAGGGATATTTCCCTTCGCTACGATCAATCCATTGATTGCGCCAATCAGCATGGTGCAAAGCACGGAAATCACCATTGCTACTTCCAGTATAATTCCATGCTGTGCCAAGAACACCGTAAATACAGTAACAAAGCTGACCTGTGCTCCAAGGGACAGATCTGTTCCCTGTGTCAATACAATACAGGTCTGCGCAAAAGCCACAATCATAAGTGGTGTTGACTGAATCAGAACATTCCGGAAATTCGAGAATGAAAGATAATGCGGATCCATAAAGCTGAATACTACGATGATAACGACCAGCATATACGCTACCGGAGGGATTGATTTCATTCTTTGCTTTATACTAGTTTTCTGCATTCTCAACACCTCCTGCTCCCAGCATCATTCGTGCACCAATAGCTTCTGAGTTGAATTCCTCTTCTCCTCTCTTCACCTCGTCCACGATTTCCCCTTCATGCATGATGTAAATTCTGTCACTCATACCGATAACTTCCGGAAGTTCAGAAGATATCATAATAATCGCTTTTCCATCCGACGCCAATTTATCCATCAGCCCGTATATCTCCATTTTAGCTGCAACGTCAATTCCTCGTGTCGGTTCGTCAAAAATCAGAATATCCGGGTCAAAACTCAACCATTTCGCCAATACAACTTTCTGCTGATTACCACCGGAAAGATATTTACACGCTTTATTTACACTTGTCGTCGCAATGCGAAGCTGTTTTTTATAGTCAAGCGCAACTTCTCTTATTTTCTTATAGGAAATAAAGAAATTCGGGAATATCTTCTTGAGACTGACTGCGACCGTATTCAATGCAATGGATTCATCCAAAGCCAGTCCTTGTTTCTTTCGGTCCTCACTCACAAGACCGATACCGAGTTTTGTTGCCTGAATCGGAGATTTTGGTAAAACTTCATCGCCTTTGATATAAACTTTTCCTGATTTAATCGGGCGAATTCCGTAAAGGAGCTCTGCCGTCTCAGTACGTCCCGCTCCTACAAGTCCGGCTATACCGACAATTTCCCCTTTCTTAAGAGTCAGATTCACATTCTTTACTTTACCATGATAGTCACAAAGATTTTCAGCTCTAAGCGCAATACCATCATGTTTATTCTCTGTACGGACATATACCTGGGAAACATCTCGTCCAACCATCATGTTAACCAGTTCTTCATTCGTACAATCATTTATGCCAACGGTTTTAATCTTCACTCCATCCCTAAGGATTGTAATCCTGTCTCCGATCAGCGGAAATTCCTGCATTCTGTGAGACACATAGATAATACCGATTCCTTCCGATTTTAATCTGTGAATCTGCGCAAAAAGTGAATCAACTTCTCGTTCTGAAAGTGTTGCTGTCGGTTCATCGAACACCATAACACGCGGTTTAAAAGACAGTGCTTTCGCAATCTCTACCATCTGCTGTTCAGCCACACTCAAATTCTTCACATAACTCTTAACATCAATATATTCACAATTTAAAGACTTAAGCAGTTCCCGGGCTTCATCCTCCATCCTCTTATGGTCAATCAGCCCCAGTTTCGTCTTGTATTCTCGATTTAGAAAAATATTCTGTGCCACACTGATATATGGAACCAGTGTAAATTCCTGATACACCGCAACAATTCCCTTTTCCAGTGCATCTTTTGTTCCATTAAATTTAACTTTTTCGCCTTCGAAGGTAATCTCGCCTTCCTCCGCCTTGTACGCGCCAAGTATTACTTTTGCCAAAGTACTTTTTCCCGCGCCGTTCTCTCCGACAAGAATATGTACCTCACCTTCCCTAAGATCAAAATCCACATTATCAAGTGCTTTCATTCCAGGGAATATTTTTGTAATATGGCTTGCTGTCAAAATCGTTTTGCTCATTTTTTCACCTCTTCGCTTCTCTTTTCCGAATCGTATTCCTTTTTATTCATCCCCGTGGAAATCCACGGGGATGAATGGGTGAAATCTCTAAACACAAATTCTTATTATACAATGAGAGTTCTTATTGAACTACCTTCCACCAAGCTACATTTTCTTTGTAATCTGCTACTGTATCTTTCGTAATAACCGGATCATTTGATGCTGTCGGGAATGGGATGAATTTGCCTTCTGGTTCTGTTCCATCATTCAAGTATTTTACTGCATATGCACATGCAATATATCCAGAACCATATGGATCGGTATTATATGTAGCAAACATTTCGCCTGACTCTACAGCATTTGTTGCATCAACACTTCCGTCGAAGCCTGCAACCAGTACATCTGTCATTCCTGCTGCCTTCAGTGCCTGAAGACCACCAAGTGCACTTTCATCATTACATCCAATAATACCCTGAACATCTGTATATTTCTGAAGCAGGTTCTCTGTTACAGACATACCTTCTGTTCTCTTGAAGTTAGCAGTCTGTGAAGCAACAATTTCGATATCCGGATACTCAGCAAGAGCTTCTTTGATACCTTCCAGACGTTCAATTGCATTCGCTGCTCCCGGAGGACCCTCAAGAATAATGATGTTACCTTTTCCACCTAGTTCTTCTGCCATTTTTTTTGCAATAGTATAACCGGTTTCTTTGTAATCAACACCTGTTCTTAAGAATGTATCCTCTGATGCCGGTGTTCCGATTGTAAGTACAAGAATTCCTGCTTCCTGTGCTTTTCTTACACCTGGCATAATTCCGTTAGAGTCTGCACAATGAACGATGATGACATCCATATCCTGCTGAATCATGTCTTCCATGATCTTTACCTGCTCTTCTACGCTGTCTGCAGTAGACGGTGCCTGAGTTACGGCCTCAAATCCCATATCTTCTCCGGCCTTCTTAACACCTTCAGACTGAGCAACCATGTAAGGATTGGTCGTATTCTTTGCAATATAACCAATTTTATACTCTTCTTTTGCCTTAACATCTGAAGTGATCTGAGCTCCGATTCCCTTTACCGGGAGTTTGTCTGCATCAACTACAGTAGCTGCCTCTCTTTCCCCTGATGAGGTGTTCTCTTTTGTCTCAGTTTTCTCAGCCGTTGTTCCTTCTCCGCCGCTCTCCTTAGTCGGTGTGCTGCAACCCGCAAAAAGCGTACATGCAAGCGTTGTTGCCAACAAAATTGATACTAACTTTTTCTTCAACATTTTCTTCCTCCTTTTCTTTTGTCCGATTCGTTTGGATATCGGATATTGGATACAATCTTGTTGTACTTAATATAGCACCTATGGTTTTGTATGTCAATATTAAATAGGTATTTTCTCTTTTTAGCTCATATTTTTATCTATTATTCACAAATCATTTCAGAATTTTCTGTAAATATTTTCAATTGTCACTTTTTTGACAAATAGACATTTTCCACAACCACACCTTATAGCTACTGTTATATTTTAAATCTGCATCTTTATTTTTCCTCTTAATCACGGCATTTTCTGCCATGTACAATTTTACCAATTGGATATTTTATCCAATCTACTTGTATTTATGAAATATTTACATCTTTCGTACTAGAATTTCTTGTTTTCCTTATTTCCTTGCGGTATAATGTTCTCTACATAAAGGCATATTGGTGCTTTATGTAATATCCCTAAAGGGAATAAATAAAAGGAGACTTTAACTATGAAATATGTATGCGATGTTTGTGGTTGGGAATACGACGAAGAACAGGGATATCCGGAAGGTGGAATCGAACCTGGAACCAAATGGGAAGATATTCCTGAAGATTTCGAATGCCCACTCTGCAATGTAGGAAAAGATCAGTTTTCAGAAGCATAAAAATAACGACGGTTCTAATGGTAGTGTAAAATATTTTGTGTTTTTGAAAAAAATGGCTCCTTTTTGGTAAGAATTCAGATATGACAATTTTTATCGAAAAGGAGTATTTTTATGCCAGTTGCAAAGGAAC